>JAOPUS010000071.1 GCA_025963345.1 Blastococcus sp.
CAGTCATCCATCACAGAGCCACGGGCTGCTTCACGGCGGCCTGCCAGCGCCGCCGGTCCTCAGCCTCCTGGACGTGCCGTCATCCCTGCGTCACCGGGGCGTCACGGCGGTTCCGGAATTCGAGGCAGCGGATTGCATGCAACATCGCCCCGCGGGCGCGAAAAGAGCGAAGGATGGGCGTTTCTGCACACCGGGAGCTCACCATGGCACTGCGACTACGCCTCCCCCATCGCGCGACCACGGCCTTTGCCGGCTCCGAGGAACAGCCACACCTCGGGGCCCGCGTGTACGCCGTCCAGCGCGTCGGCGCCGTTCTCGTGGCGCTGTTCCTGCTGGTCTTCGCCCTGCTCGGCTTCGCGAGCGGCCAGCACTTCTTCTCGACCCGCGGTCAACCGGTCCTGGGGATGTCCTCCAACGGTCTGCTGTCGACCATCTCGGTCGTCGTCGCGCTCGTGCTTCTCGGCGCCGCCGCGCGCAGTGCGCGCACCGCCTCGACGGTGATGATCGTCCTGGGCCCGCTGTTCCTGCTCTCGGCGTTCGTCAACTCGATCGTGCTCGAGACCCGCCTCAATGTGCTGGCGTTCCAGATCAGCAACGTGGTCTTCTCCGTCGTCGTCGGGCTGCTCATGCTGCTGCTCGGCGCCTACGGCCGGATCAGTGCCCGCCTCCCGCTGGACAGTCCGTACGCCCACCCGTCGACCGACGAGGCGAACTACGTCGACGAACGCCCCGGCACGCCCGAGGAGGTCGCCGCCGAGCAGGCGATGCGGGAGGCTGAGATCGCCGTCGTCCAGCACACTGCAACTCCGGACCAGTACCAACGGGTCCAAGCGATGGCGCCCATGCACACCCGCGCGGACCGACGACGGGTCTGGTTGGAGAGCGACGCGGCGGATGCGGCGGATGAGGACAGAGCCCGCCACGTCGTGGCCTCGCCGGGTCATGGAGTTCCCTTCCTCCGCCCGCGTGCCGGCCGACGCCTGCCCTGGCACCGGGCAGGCCCACGCCGGAGCTGACGACGGCGCCCCGGCGCTGATCGGCCCCGAGAACCGCAAATCTCACGCTGCGGCGGTGCTCCCGCGTTGCTGCTGCGCGCACCTGGCAGCCGTGACCCACGACGCGTTCGCCCCACCCGAGAGGCCCATCGGTATGCCGGCCACCTATCCCGACCTGCGGCTCAAGACCGTGCTCGTCACCGGCGGCTCGCGCGGCATCGGCGCCCACACCGCCCGCGCCTTCGCCGCCCAGGGTGCGAAGGTCTGCGTCGTCGGCCGCGACCGCGACGCCCTGGACGGGGTCGTTTCCGACATCACCTCGGGCGGTGCCGCCGCGATCGCCGTCACCGCCGATGTCAGCGACGCCACCGCCCTGGCCGGCGTCCGCGAGCAGACCGAGACCAGGCTCGGTCCGGTCGACGTGCTCGCCGTCTTCGCAGGCGGTCAGGGCGCGCCGGTCCCCACCCCCGAGCTGACCGAGCAGCACTGGCGGCGGGTCCTCGACTCCGAGCTGACGTCGGCGTTCCT
This sequence comes from Blastococcus sp., assembly GCA_025963345.1. GTDB lineage: Bacteria > Actinomycetota > Actinomycetes > Mycobacteriales > Geodermatophilaceae > Blastococcus_B. The sequence goes on from JAOPUS010000071.1 coordinate 1,524, forward strand.
CACCATCCAGGCGTTCCTGCCCGGCATGCTCGAGCGTGGCGCCGGGTCGATCCTCACCATGTCCTCCGCAGCCGGTCGCCAACCCAGCCAGGCCAACCTGGCCTACGGCGTCGCCAAGGCCGGCCTGGTCATGCTCACCCGCCACCTCGCCGCCGAGGTCGGCCCGCGCGGCGTGCGGGTCAACGCGATCGCACCGTCCTCCATTCGCACCGAGAAGCTCGCCGCGCACATGCCCCCCGCCGTACAGGAGCATGTCGCGGCGATGCACCCTCTGCGTCGGCTCGGCGTCCCCGACGACGTCGCCCAAGTGGCCCTCTTCCTCGCCTCCGACGCCGCCTCCTGGCTCACCGGCCTCACCATCGACGTCGCGGGCGGCCGGATCACCGGGTGAGCCCTCGTCGGGTACCGCCGACCCTCCCCGCTCGTGAACGGAAGCTGCGTCATCCCTCCCGATCAGCGCGCTGATGCAGGACGAAGAGTGCCGATGCCGGGACCCTGATGACCAGGGCCGCGGCGGCCACGACCGTCAGCGCCCACAGGATGGCAGCGGCGCAGCGGCCGCCACGATCGCCACGATCGCCACGTGGGTCCCGAGCAGACGCCTGCGCCGATCGCCAGGAACAACTTCGAGCGTATGGCGCACCTCACCGGGAGGGCGGTCAGGACGGGCTCTTTCCTGACACGGACCGACTCTCGCCAGTTGCCGCTGCTGTGGCCCACGGACGGTCCAGGGGCCCGGTCGTACCCAGGACGGTCATCAAGCCCTCGGACAGGGGCAACGCCCACTACCAGCGGCCGGATGGTCACGATTCCGCCCCCGCGCGAATGGCGCAGCCCGGCCCTCCCGCCCCAGACCCGGCGGTCCCGCGACGCACGAGTCGCCGCGGGAGCCGAGATCAGGGCCCAAGGGCGTGGAATGCCAGGCAATGGCTGAGCCTGACCGATGAGCGTGTCGCTGCTCAGGAGACGGCCAGGATGCGCAGGTCCTCCACGGCACGCCGGGCACTGATGCTCGCGCTGCGGCCGACCGGCTGCAAGCGAGCGCTCGTCCAGGTGACCACAGCCGGCATCACCGGGCGGAGCAGTCCGAGGACCGCCGGCCGACGCACGGAGACCGGCTCACCGCCGAGCGACCGGACGAGCACCGCGGCGACCACAGCGAACACGGACACCGTGCTCAAGGCGATCGACAACCCGGTGTACTCAGCCAGGAACCCGAGCAACGGGGGGCCGCCGAGCAGGCCGCTGTAGCCAACGGTCGAAGCCAGGGCGACTCCCCCGGCCCCGCCGATGGCACCGGCCCGGCCGATGGCCAGCGGGAAGACATTGGCCAGCCCGAGCCCGACGAGGACGAAGCCGGACAGCGCGACGGTCACCGATCCCGACCAGGCGGCGATGACCATGCCGCTCGCGGCCAGCAGCGCCCCGCCGACGAGGAGCTTGTCCTCGCCCAGTTCGACCACCAGCTTGCTACCGACGAGGCGACCACACGCCATGGCCAGGGAGAACCCGGCGTAACCGGCGGCCGCCAGGACCGGCGTCGCACCGAGGTCGTCCCGGAGGTAGAGCGCGCCCCAGTCGGTGAGCGCCCCCTCCCCGTACGCCGTACAGCCGGCGATCACGCCGAGCACCACGAGGACGGCCGTCGGGGCGCCGCCGCGGCGCCCCGACCGGTCTTCGGTCGAGCGGACGGCACGGAGCCGAGGTGCAGCCTCGTCGGCCCGGGCCAGAGTCGGCCCGATCCAGAGCAGGAGTGCGAGCCCGGCGACGGTGACACCCAGGAGGTGTGGCGCGACACCGACGAAGGCCGACAGCAGCCCGCCGACCAGGGCGCCGGCCAGACCGCCGAAGCTGAACCCGGCGTGCAGCGAGGGCAGGAGCGGACGGCCGTACCCGGCCTCCACCTGCACCCCGAGGCTGTTGGCCGCCACGTTCACCGCACCGGTCGCGGCACCGAAGAACAGCAGCGCCACGCACAGTTGCGGTACGGACGACGCCATGCCGGGCAGGGCGGTCGCCACGCTGACCAGCGCCGCGGCCACCACGGTGACCCGGCCGACGCCCAGCCGGGCGCTCAGCGCGCCGGTCAGTTGCATGCAGACCAGCGCACCCAAGGACAGGAACAGGACGGCGATCCCCAGCGAGCTGTGCGACGCGCCCACCTGGGTGCTCACGTCGGGGATGCGCGCAGCCCAGGTGCCGAACACGAAGCCGTCCATGGCGAACAGGACGGCGACGGCCACACGCAGTCGCCGCAACGGCAGCGGGGCCGGAGGGACAGGGGCGGACGCCGGGGACCGGCGACGTGGAGCGGACGTGCGGGTGCGGCTGAGCACAGGCAGGGACAACGCCGGTGTTCCTCTCGGGGCGGGGGGTGCGCGACTCCGAGTCCCCAGAGCGGGGCGGACGCGCTCGCCGTCTCATGACGGCTCGACGGGGGCTGCGACGCCCGGCCTCGGGCTCCGTCTCGAACGGTGCCGTCGGGCGTCGCTTACATGAATCGTCAACCGACGACCGCACGCCCGAATTTCCGTGAGCCTGCACACGGGCCGGAGATCCCTGATGCCCTGTCCCGAATGCGCGGAAAGGGAGTGGACGATACTCCCGCGATGATTACCGACAGGGACGTGGAGAGCTTCATCGCCGTGGTGCCCAAGTGCGAGCTTCACCTGCACATCGAGGGCACGCTGGAGGGAGAGTTGGTCTTCGAGCTCGCCCGGCGCAACCGCATCGAACTGCCGTACGCCGACGCCGCCGAGATGAAGCGCGAGAGCCCCTTCCACGACCTGGCCAGCTTCCTGGTCGGGTACTACCGCAACATGCAGGTGCTGGTCACCGAACAGGACTTCTACGACCTGGCGACCGCCTACTTCACCAAGGCCGCCGCTCAGAACGTGCGCTACGCCGAGATCTTCTTCGACCCCCAGGCGCACACGTCGCGCGGCGTGGAGTTCGGCACCGTCCTGCGTGGCTTGCGCCGGGCGGTCGTCGACGCGCGCCGCACGCTCGACCTGCACGCCTCGCTGATCATGTGCTTCCTGCGTGACTTCTCCGCCGAGTACGCGATGGCCACCCTGATGGAGTCGCTGCCCTACAAGGACTGGATCGTGGGCGTCGGGCTGGACTCCGACGAGCGGGGCAACCCCCCGGTCAAGTTCGAGCGGGTCTTCGCCCGGGCTCGTGCCGAGGGCTACCTGCTCACCATGCACTGCGACGTCGACCAGCCGGGCACCCTCGACCACATCCGGCAGGCACTGGACGTCATCGGCGTCGACCGGATCGACCATGGCGTGAATGTCCTCGAGGATCCCGCACTCCTCGCGGAGATCGTCGAGCGTGGCATCGGGCTCACCGTCTGCCCGATCTCCAACAGCTTCGTCCGCGGCTCCGCCTGGGACGGCGCCACCAAGCGACTGCTCGACGCGGGCGTCCTGGTGAGCGTGAACTCCGACGACCCCGCGTACTTCGACGGATACGTCAGCGAGTGCTTTCTGCGCGTGCACCAGGAAACGCCGTTGACCATCGCCGAGGTGCGCACCCTCGCCCGCAATTCCTTCGAGATCGCCTGGCTGCCGGCGACGCTGCGGGCCCGGTTCCTCGACGAGGTCGACGCCGCCCTTCCCCACTCAGCTCCTCGGGAGGACGGCGGAGGCGAACGCTGACGTTCCGGGCAGCTGCTCTGCCGGCCGCCGGCTTTCGGCGGACCATCGAAGGCGTTGGGCTACGTGCCATGTCGCCCCTCGGACACTTCGCAGTGGAACCTTCCCACCTCTCGGGCTCGGAGCAAGGCTCTGCGACGACGACCGACACGGTCCCGGCGGGTCCTTGAGCGGCAACAATCTCTCCCACGGACTCGCCGCCGGAGGAGTCCGCCCTGGCTCCGGAGCCTGACCAAGCCCGGCGCGGAACCGGCGGGCGGATCTCGAGCGTTGAGCCAGCGGAACCCGCACTGCGCCACTGCGCCCGAGGTGCGGAGAGGAGCAGGATGCGCAGGGCCTTCCCGCGGCACGAGCCGGCGCCCGATCCGTGGCCGGCGCCGGTGGGGAGCCAAGCCTGGCGGTCGGCGGCCCTACCCCGCCCGACCGTCATCCGGCCCGCCTCACCGGAGCCGGGGTATGTACATCCGCCGGTTCCCGGGGACCCATTGCTCCAGAGGCGTCCGGTGCTTCCACCGGCGGCCGGCCCGCGCCTGCACCGGCGGCGACGCCTGCTGGTGCGCCTCGTGGTCGCCTTCCTGGCCCTGCAACTGGTCGTCGCAACGTTCATCGGGAGCCTGCGGTGGTGGGCTCCCCCGCGGACGGCGTTCATGCTGGAGAGCGGCGAGCCGGTCGTGTACCAGTACGCGTCCCTGGACCACGTCAGCCGCTACCTCATCGCCGCGGTGATCGCGCACGAGGACCAGCAACTCGGCACGCGCAGCGGAGCCTTCTCGATGTCCCAGCTGCGCTCACGGACCTGGGCCTACGTCACCGGGCAGCCCGACCCGGCCGGCTCCACGATCCCGCAGCAACTGGCCAAGAACATCTTCCTCTGGCCGCACCAGGACCCCGCCCGCAAGGCGATCGAGGCTGCGCTGGCCAGCGAGATGAGCTGGAGCCTGCCGCCTCAACGGCTGATGGAGCTCTACGTCAACTACGCGCAGTTCGGGACCGGCCTGTACGGGATCTGCGCAGCCAGCTGGTACTACTTCGGCGAACCGCCCTGGAGCATGACCCAGTACCAGGCCGATCAGCTGATGGGCGTCCTGCCCGACCCGGACCGCGTCCGGCGGGCAGCGGGCGGAGGTCTCGACCTGGGGCCGCAGGCCGACCCGCAGGCGGTGGACCTCATCAACGGCGCCGCCAATGTGCACGTGCCCACGGAGCTCGAGGGCATGGGCGGCTGGCAGGCCGCGGTGGCCACCATCGGCATCCACGACACCGCGGCGACGCATGCAGCCGGCGCGTCATCCGCCGACGCCTGCTCGACCATGCCCCAGTCGGTCGCCCAGCGGCTCGATCAATCATGACCGGCGGGTGAGAACTGCGACTCAGCTGCCCACCAGGCGCCTCCCCGTGGAGACCGTTGCGTCCTTCGAAGCCGCCGCTCCGGGAGGCCAGGGCAAGGTGTCCGGGTTCGTCAGTGCGCTGTGGCCAGATCCAGCACGAATGCCCGCTCCTCCGGCCCGAACCACGGCGGCGACCCTGCGCCGGCGTTCTCCGGGAGCCGGTCGGGATGGGCGGTGGCTGCCAGCGAGACGTGCACGCGCGGGTCGCTCAGGCCCCACTTGATGAGGGCCTGCACCCAGGTGGTGACACCGAAGGGACGCAGCGGCGCGAGCTCGGCCGGGGTGGGCTGTCGGCGCACGAGCCGCCCCTCGCCGAGCGGGCGCATGAGCAGGACGCCGAGGCCGAGCTCGTCAGCGAGCGGCAGGATCGTGTGCTCGACCTCGCGCTGCAGCGGGTTGTAGGGCACCTGGACGGTGTCGA
>JAOPUS010000139.1 GCA_025963345.1 Blastococcus sp.
GCGCCTCGCCGTTGCGGAGCGCCCCGCGCAGCGAGGACTCGAAGTCCACGCGGCCGGCGAGGAAGCCGGGAGTCTGGATGTTGGCGATGTTGTCCGCGGTGACCCGCTGGCGCTGCGCCAGCCCGGAAAGGGCGGCGTGCAGCGTCGTCGAGGTCGCGTCGCCGATCACGGAACGGGTCGCCGACGGATGCAGCAGAACACGATCGACCTCCGGGTATGCGGGAGGCACTCGCGAGCGAGTGCGGGGTCCGCCGATCCGTGGCGATGTGGTGCTGTCCGTGCTCTTGCCTCATCGGCACTCGGGGGTCCGCGCCTGACCGTCCGTCACCCACACGAGGGGCGCCCGGGTCGCACGAGGCCGCCGTGAAGGATGTGACCAGCGGTGACCTGGCCGTGTCCCGCGCCGACGGAGGCGTCTGAGTCGGCACCATCGTGCTTGGGGCCCTTGCTCTGGGGAAATCCTTGGCCAGAACGCACAAACGCCCCACCGCCGGGGGAGCCGGGGGCGGAGCGGGGTAGTGCTGCGGGCCGGCCGGAGACGGCCGCGCGCGAAAGGACCTAGAGGGCCCGGTCGAAGAACGCGGCGACCGGGCGGGCGGGGGTGTAGGACATCCGCGCCGCGACATCCCGCTGTCGCTGGGACTGCGTGATCCGCTCGATCAACGCCTCCGCCACGGCGAGCTGGTGCTGGAGCAGTCGGGCCGCCCGCTCGCGCAGGTCGTCAGGGAGCTGACCGAGGTTCGACGGGGGTACCCAGTCCTCGGAGCGGCGGCCCCAGGTGGCGATCTCCTCGGCGCGACCGTGCGCCATCGTCGCCTCGGCGGCGAGCACCTCGCCCTCGAGGTGGTCGAGCACCGTCGCCCAGTTGACAGGCACGGACGAGGTCCCGTCGCCGTCGTACGGGCGGCGGCCGGTCACAGCGGACCGGCCAGTGAGGCGGCGGCCTGGCGCCACGCGTCACGGAGCGGCTCCACTACCTGGCGGCAGGAGGAGATGCGGTTGCTGTCCATCTTGAGTTGGGCCTGCAGCATCTCGGTGAGCAACCAGTTGTAGAGCGCGGCCAGGCGAGGTCCACCTTCCCAGGCGTCCACCTGCAGGCTCGAGAGCAGTTCCAGCACGATGTCCTGGGCGTGCTGCAGCTGCTCGCTCGCCACCTCCCGGGATCCGGCGGCCACGGCCTTCTGCGCCCGCTCGAGGTCGAGGGCGAGCCGGTCGTAGAGCATGACCAGCAGCTGGTGGGGCGAAGCGGTGGCGACCGTGTCACCCAGGTACCGGGCGCGCAGGGCAGCGGCACTCATCAGTGGTTCTCCTCGATCAAGGGGAAGGTCAGGACTTCGAGGACGACCAGCTGGGCAGGGCTGCCAGCTGTCCGTTCAGCCACGTCGACTGGTTCTGCAACGAGCCGAGGGCCGTCTCCATGGCGGTGAATTGCCGGGTCAGCGCGTTGCGCCGCAGTTCGAGCCGGACGTCCCAGTCCGCGATCCGGTCCGTGAGGTCCTTGGCGCTGTTGTCGCTGCTCGTGGCCAGCGCCGTGAGCAGGCCGGTCGTGGAGTCCGAGGCGCGCTTGGCCAGCGCCTCCAGCTTGGCCGCGACGCCGGTCACGCTCGTGACGTCGTCGGAGTTTCCGGGGATCAGGTCCGCCCCGGCCGCGGTGGTGATGCCGGTGAACAGGTTCTTGACCAGGGTCGGGTCCGCGGTGAGCTTGGCGATGAACGTGTCCTGGGTGAACTTGAGGTGCCCATCCTTGGTGAGCTCGAGGCCGGCGACGGCGGCCGAGCCGTCGGCCACGCTCATCCCGGACACCGCGTCCAGCACCTGGCTGGCCAGTTGGCGCAGGGTGGCGTCACCCTTGAGCGCGGCAGATGTGCTGGAGGTGCTGGTGTAGGCCGAGAGCGCATCCAGCAGGGCGTTGGCAGAGGTGACCAGCCCGTTGACCTTGCCGGCCACGGCGCTGGGGTCTTCGGCCACCGTGACGGTGACGCTGCTGGCCGGCTCGGTCACCGTGATGGTGGTGCCGTCGAGCAGGCCGGTGAAGGTGTTGGTCGGCGAGGTCACCTGGTAGCCGATGCCGGCGGTACCGACGGTCAGCTGGGCGTTGACCCCCTGGCTGACGATGTCGAAGTCGTCGGCTGGGCCGACGTCGAAGGCCGCGTCCGCGCCGGTCTCCTTGGCGGTGACCTGCAGCCGGTACTCCGTGGCGGAGACCTTCACTGCGGTGGCGGAGAGTTTGAGGGTGGCGTCGGCGTTGATGGCCTTCACCGCGTCGGCGAGGCTGCCGGTGCCGCCGACGGGCACGGTCTTGGTGGTCGCGCCGACGGTGACGTCGAGCGAGGCCGCACCGTAGGAGACGTCGGCGGCGGTCTGGGTGCCGGTGACGGCCCAGATCTTGTCGCTGATCACCGAGTGCGCGGCGGCGACGTTGTCGACCTTGAACGTGACGGAGCCCGTACTGGCGCCGGTGCCGGCGGACGTGGTGACCGCGGTGGAGGAGCTGCCAGCCTTGACGGGGTTCCAGGCGGTGCTCGCGGTGACGGCCTTGGCTGCGGTGAGCAGCGCGTCGAACCGGGTGTTGATCGCGCGGTAGGCCGTGGCCTGGCTCTGGACCTTGCTGAGGCGCTGGGACAGCAGCGTCTGCGAGTTCGCCTCGACCTGCATCAGCTGGTCGATGATGCTCGCGGTGTCCATCCCGGAGATCAGGCCGGTGCTCACGCTCATGCCTGCCACGGCGGGTCCTCCAGGTGGGGGTGGGGAAGGGGCTTGGAGCAAGGTGAGGGGGGAGGCCGGGGCCTCCCCCCTCACCGGGTGGTGCTAGTCCTGCTCAGATGGAGCGGCTGGATCAGCCCAGCAGCTTCAGGATGCTCTGCGAGGACTGGTTGGCCTGCGCCAGCATCGAGGTACCGGCCTGCGTCAGGATCTGGGTCCGGGAGAAGTTGGTCATTTCCTGGGCCATGTCCGTGTCGCGGATCCGGGACTCCGAGGCGGTCAGGTTCTCCGCCGTGACGTTCAGGTTGTTGATGGTGTGCTCGAACCGGTTCTGCAGCGCACCCAGGTTGGCCCGGGAGGTCGACACCGTCTGGATGGCGGTGTTGATCAGGCCGATCGCCGTGGTGGCGCCGGACTGGCTGGTCAGGTCGATGCCGATGACGCCCAGGTCGCTGGCGGAGAAGCCACCACCGCTGGCGGCCTCGGCCACACCAGTGCCGGCGGTGACGCCGGTGACGGTGCCGGCGGTGAAGCCGACGGCGCTGCCGTTGCCGCTGGTGGCGGTGACCTTCAGGTTGCCGGTGGTCGAGTCGATCGAGGCCGTGAAGGCGGTCTTGAACGCGGTGTCGGCGTTCAGGGCGCTCACGATCTGGTCGACCGAGGTGCCAGCGGCGATGGAGCCGGTGGTCACCGAGATGGCCGCGCTGGTGACAGGGCCCGTCGCGTCCGCCACCTGGGTGAAGGTCCAGGTGCCGGCCGTGGCCGGGATGCTGTCGGTGAAGGTGTTGTAGGCCGCCTTGCCACCACCGGCGATCGACACGTTGATCGTGTCGGACGCGGCGTAGCCCACCTGGAACTGCTTGTTGGTGTAGGTGCCGTCCAGCAGGTTGACGTTGTTGAACGTCGTCTTTGAGGAGATGCGGGTCAGCTCGGCGTTCAGTGCGTCGGCCTCGGCGTCGATGGCGGCGCGCGAGTTGGTGTCGTTCGTGTCGTTCGCCGACTGCACGGCCAGGTCGCGCATGCGCTGGAGAATGCTGTGCGTCTCGGTGAGCGCACCTTCAGCGGTCTGCACGACGCTGACGCCGTCCTGGGTGTTGCTGACGGCGACCTTGAGGCCACCGATCTGCGAGCGCAGGCCCTCGGAGATGGCCAGCCCGGCCGCGTCGTCGGCGGCACGGTTGATGCGGAAGCCGGAGGAGAGCCTTTCCAGCGACTTGTTCATCTGGCTGTCGGTGACAGACAGGTTGCGGTACGCGTTGAGTGCCGCAACGTTGGTGTTGACGCTCATGCCCATGGTGTTCCTCCGTGGAATCGGGGCTTGCAAGGGGTCCCGCTGCATCCGTGCTGCGGGCGGTGCGGTGTTGCACTGCTGATAACGGCTTGGGGCGCCTGGGACTTGAGGCGAATCCGTCTGCGATTTCCGCCTCGTTCACTCAGGCGGGTTGCGCCCTCGCTCCCCGGTCGCTCATCGGCCAGGTGGCGCGAGGGCGGGGGACCGGCGAGGGCATCGGCGACCGTGCCGCCACCCGTTCGACATAGGACCGTTGCTGGTTCCGGGCGCGGACACCGCCTTCGGCCGGGATGCTCTGACCTTCCCAGATCTCGCTCATCGCGGCGTGCAGGAGGATCAGAGCTCGCGCACGCATCTGCGAGACCCGCGACAGGGTGACGCCGAGGTCTTCCGCAATGTCGGTCAATGATTCGTCACCGAAGAAATTGCGCTCGACCACCTCGTCGAGACGGTCGGGGAGTGCCCGGATCGCCTCGTGCAGGTAGCGGGCCCGCTCGCCCCGCAGCAGCGCCCGCTCCGGGGACTCGCCGGTGTCCGGCAGGTCCAGCGACGTGCCGTCGCCGCCGTTCTCGGCGTCGATGCTGACCATCACGGCCCGGTGGACGTCGACCTGCAGACTGTCGAGCTCGCTGCGGGGGACACCCAGGCTCACGGCCAGCTCTTCGCGCGTGGGCGGCCGGCCGAGGGAGATGGTCAGCGCATCGGCGGCGGCGTCGGACCGGCGGGCGGCCGCACGTACCGACCGGCTGGCCCAGTCGCCGGAGCGCAGTTCATCGAGCACCGCGCCCTGCAGTCGGGCCAGGGCGTAGGTGGCGAACGATGCCCCCGCGGTGGGGTCGAACCGCTTGGCGACCTCGACCAGGGCGACGTGCGCACAGGAGAGGAGGTCGTCGCGGCTGACATGGCCGGGCAGCGAGATGCGGGCGGCCACGGCGTTGACCGCGAAGGATGCCAGCGGCAGATGTTCGGTCACGAGCGCGTCGATCTCCTGCTGCGACCGGCCACACGGCGACTGCTGCGGGCGGACGCTCGGGGTCCGTTCGCGCTGATTCCGATCGCGTAGGGGCCGCTCACGCAGGGGGCGGTCGGCCGCCAGGGCACGGGCTGGGCTCACGTCCTACTTCTCGGCTGGCCCTGGCGCACATCGCACCGCCCGTGCACACATTTCCTCCTCAACTTGCGTACCGACTTGTGCGCTTCGGCTTGAGGGCCTGCGACGGCGTGCCGATGGCAGGTCGACGAAGATCCACCGGGAGCTGCCACGGGCGCCCCCGGTGTGATGCGGAGAGACACGACGGAAGGGCGGTGGACACGTGGACTACCAGCACCTGTCGACGTTGCTGTGGCGGGAGCAGGAGCTCCTGGACCTGCTGCTGTTCAAGGCCGAGGAGAAGCAGTACCTGAT
>JAOPUS010000142.1 GCA_025963345.1 Blastococcus sp.
GTCGGTGTGGACACCCGCTTCGAGATCTGGGACGCCGCCAACTGGGAGGCCTACGTGGCCGAGCAGGAGGCCGCCTACGCCGACATGGAGAGCGAGGGGATGCCGACGCTGTCGTGATCCCAGGGCACGCCCGCACCTGAGGGCCTTCGGGCCCGCTGATGCCGGGCCTGCGCAGCCACCGAACGAGCCGCCTTCCCTGCGGCTCGACCGGTCCGGACCCCAGTCGCCTTCCCCGCGGCTCGGTACCGAATGACTGCGAAGGCCGGCCACGCCGGAGCGGGCAGCCCACCGCCCCCGCGGGGCACCACCTGACGCTCTTCCCCGACGCCAGGCGGAGCCCCGCGGGGGGCGGGCCACCGCTCCCGCCGGATCCGCTCCCCACTCCGCTCCACCCGCCCCACTCCGCTCCACCGGCCCCGCCCCGCCCCACCGGCCCCATTCGGCTCCACCGGAACCGATTCGCGTCGGATGCGGCCGACGTCCCACCGCAGGGCGCCGGCTCGCGGGACCATCGCTGGAGCACCCCCGGACCCGTTCGAGAGGCAGTCGACGATGAGCAGCACGGGATCTGCCGCGGCGCCGGGCCCACTGCGGCCCGCGGTGCACGTGCCCGTCCTGCTGGAACGTGTCACCGAACTCCTCGCCCCCGCCTGCGCCGTCGACGGCGCCGTCCTGGTCGACGCCACCCTGGGTCTGGCCGGCCACTCCCTGGCGATGCTCGACGCGCACCCGGGTCTCCGGCTGATCGGCCTGGACCGCGACCCGGAGGCGCGCGCCGAGGCCGCCCGCCGGATCGAGGCCGCCGGCCACAGCGACCGCGTCACGCTCGTCCCGGCCGTGTTCGACGAGCTCCCCGACGTCCTCGACCGGCTCGGCATCCCCGAGGTCCAGGGCGTGCTGTTCGACCTGGGCGTCTCGTCGCTGCAGCTCGACCGGCCCGAGCGGGGCTTCAGCTACTCGGTCGACGCGCCGCTGGACATGCGGATGGACCCGGGGGCTCCGCGGACCGCCGCCGAGATCGTCAACACGTACTCGCCGAAGGACCTCGCCCGCGTGCTGCGGGTCTACGGCGAGGAGCGCTTCGCCTCGCGGATCGCCGCCGCCATCGACCGCGAGCGCAGTCGGGAGCCGTTCACCAGCACCGCCCGCCTCGCCGAGCTGGTGCGCGACGCCATCCCCGCCGCCACCCGCCGCACCGGCGGGCACCCGGCCAAGCGCACGTTCCAGGCGTTGCGCATCGAGGTCAATGACGAGCTCGGGGCCCTCGACCGGGCGCTCCCCGCGGCCATCGACGCCCTGGCCGTCGGCGGCCGGGCCGTCGTCATCACCTTCCACTCCCTCGAGGACCGCATCGTCAAGCAGACCCTGGCCGCGGGTGCGGTCGACCGGACGCCGCCGGAGTTCCCCGTGCCGGTGCCCGAGCTCGGCCCCGTGCTGAGGCTGCTCACCCGTGGCGGCGAGGAAGCGACCGACGCCGAGACCGCAGCGAACCCGCGGGCCGCGTCCGCGCGCGTCCGTGCCGCCGAGCGCATCCGGAGGGCCGCATGACCAGTCGCGCTGCCCGCGTCACGGCCCGCAGCGCCGCGCCGTACGCCCGGGCGACGACCCCTCGGACGACGACCCCCCGGACGACGGCGCCGCGCGGCACCACGCGCACCGGGACCCGCAGCACGCCCCGGGCCACGCCGCGGCCGGAACTCCGGCTCGTGCAGGGGGTCACCACCGCGCGCACCCGCCGGCGGCCCACGTCCGCTCTCTGGAACCGGCGCGCCCCGTTCGTCCTGCTCGTCGTCGCCCTGCTGGTCGGCACCACGCTGGGGCTGCTGGTCCTCAACACCGTCATCGCGGTCGACTCGCTGAAGGCCACCCAGCTGCGGGCGGACAACGCCCAGCGGGCCCAGGAGCTGCAGCGCCTCGAGCAGCAGGTGGTCTCCGGCAGCACGCCCGCCGAGATCGCCCGCGCGGCGGTCGCGGCCGGCCTGGTGCCGGCCGGCCCGGCGGCCTACCTCGTGATCGAGCCCGACGGCGGGTCCGTCCTGCGCGGCAGCCCCGAGCCCGCGACGGCGCCCGGCGATGCCGAGGGCGGGGACTGAGCAGTGCCGAACACGGTCCGCCCGGGGGCGTTCACCTCCCGCCGGGCCCCGGGCAGCCGGCGCAGCGGTGCCGGGCTCTCGGTCGACCAGCGCGGGCTGCGCAACCGCTGGGGTCTGGTCCTCATGATCACGCTGCTGGTGCTCGTCGTCGGCCGGCTGGCGGTGCTGCAGGGCGTCGACGGCGCCGCGTACGCCAACGCCGCCGAGCAGGACCGGCTGCGCACCTACCCCATCGCGGCCCTCCGCGGCGCCGTGCTCGACCGGGACGGGAACCCCTTCGCCTACACCGTCGAGGCCTCCCGCGTGGTGGCCGACCCGACGGTGGTCGCACACCCGGCACGCACGGCGCGGGCGCTCACCACACTGCTCGGCGTCCCCGAGCCGGAACTGACCGAGAAGCTGTCGCGGGACGACCGCTACGTCGTCCTGGCGGCCCAGGTCTCCCCGGAGACGACCGACGCCATCGACGAGCTGGGCCTGCCGGGCATCTCCTTCGAGGACGACCCCGTCCGGCTGTACCCGGCCGGCACGGTGGGCGGCCAGGTGATCGGGTTCGTCGGCCGCGACGGCGCCGGCCTGGCCGGCATCGAGCAGACCTTCGAGGACGAGCTGGCGGGGACCAACGGCCATCGGCGGGTCGAGGTGGGCAGCGGCGGCAACCCGATCCCCTCGGGCATCGACGAGTCCACGCCCGCCACCGACGGCGACACCGTGCAACTGACCCTCGACCAGGACCTGCAGTACGTGACCGAGCAGCGGCTGGGGAAGGCCTGCCAGGACGGCGCCACGACCCGTGCCTCGGCGGTGGTCCTCGACGTGCACACCGGTCACGTGGTCGCGATGGGGTCCTGCCCCGGCTACGACCCTGGCAACTACTCGAAGACCGATCCGAACCTGCTGGGCAACCCCGTGGTCTCCGACGTCTTCGAGCCGGGTTCGGTGATGAAGGCGGTCACCCTCTCGGCGGCGCTGGAGGAGGGGGTCGCGAAGCCGGACACGGTGCTGTCGGTCAACGGCCACATCGAGGCCGGCGACCGGGTCGTCACCGACGCACACGACCACGCGCCGGTGAACTGGACGGTGACCGGCATCCTCGCGAAGTCCAGCAACGTCGGCACGATCATGCTGGCCCGTGAGGTCGGCGACGAGAAGCTCGAGCACTACCTGCGGGCGTTCGGGCTGGGCAGCACCACCGACATCGAACTGCCGGGCGAGAGCGCCGGGATCCTGCAGAAGTCGGCGGACTGGACGGCCAGCCGGGCGGCCAACGTGCCGATCGGTCAGGGCGTCTCCGTGACGACGCTGCAGATGGCGTCGATCTACCAGGCCATCGCGAACGACGGCGTGCGGATCGAGCCTCGCATCGTCGAGTCGGTCACGGCGCCCGGCGGGAAGGTGACCGATGCCCCGGCGCCGAAGAGCACCCGGGTGATCAGCCAGGCCACCGCAGACCAGATGGCCTACATGCTGGAGGCGGTCGTCGGACCCGGTGGCACCGCGCCGCTCGGTCAGATCGAGGGGTTCCGCGTGGCTGGCAAGACCGGTACCGCGCAGCGCGCCAACCCGGCCTGCAACTGCTACGCGGGCGGCGGCTACGTGACCACCTTCGTGGGGTTCGCCCCCGCCGACGACCCGCAGTACGTCGTCGCCGTCGACCTGGAGCGGCCCACGAGCGACGCCGAGGGCGGCCAGGTCGCGGCGCCGGTCTTCGCCGACATCATGCGGTACGCCCTCACGGCTGACGGCGTCGTCCCGTCGGGGACGCCGCGGCCGGACTTCGTCCTCAGCGGCACCCCCTGACCGTCGCGGCGGGGGCTCGCGGCGGGGGTCTCCGCACCGCGTGAGGGGATTGTGGCGTTCCGTACCCCCCGAGGTGCACGGGCGCGGCACCCTCCGCCGGTAGATTGGAGCCCCGTGACCCCGACCGACGCCGGGTCGGTACCCCGGCCCACGGGGAACCGCCCCCTGCTCCTCGCCGAACTGGCCGACCTCGTCGGCGTCCCCGTCGGCGGTCCGTCCGACGGCATGCGGATCCGTGGCGTCACCCTGGCCTCCGGAGAGGTCCAGCCCGGGGACCTGTACGCGGCACTGCCCGGGGCGCGCACGCACGGCATCCAGTACGTCCAGGACGCCGTCTCCCGCGGCGCCGTCGCCGTCCTCACCGACCGGGCGGGCCTTCTGGAGGCAGCGGCAACGGGGCTCCCGGTGTGCGTGGTGGACGACCCCCGGGCCGTGCTCGGCTCGGTGGCCGATCGCGTGTACGGCGAGCCCAGCCACCGGCTCTCCGTCCTCGGCATCACCGGCACCAACGGCAAGACGACGACGGCGTACCTGGTCGAGGCCGGCCTGGCCGCCGCCGGTCTCGGCACCGGCCTGATCGGCACGGTGCAGACCCGCACGCGCGGTCGGGACGCCGAGGGGCGGCCGACGGTCACCGCGTTCCCCAGCGTCCGCACCACACCGGAGGCGCCCGCACTGCACGCCCTGCTGGCCACGATGGCCGAGTCGGGCGTCTCGGCGGTGGTCATGGAGGTCTCCAGCCACGCGCTGGTGATGGGCCGGGTCGGCGGGATCCGGTTCGCCGCCGCGGGCTTCACCAACCTCGGCCGCGACCACCTCGACTTCCACGGCGACCTCGAGCAGTACTTCCTGGCGAAGGCCATGCTCTTCGACGGCCGAACCGAGCGGGAACTGGTGACGGTCGACGACGACGCCGGCCGCCGCCTGGCCGGACTGCGGCCGGACGCCGGGACGGTGTCGATCCACGGCGCTGCCGACTGGACGGCGACCGACGTCGAGCCGGCCCTCGGAGGCGGCTCGACCTTCACGCTGCGTGGCCCGGGCGGCGCGACGTGGCCGGCCCGGCTGCGGCTGCCCGGCCGGTTCAACGTGGCCAACGCCGTCCTGGCCGTGGCCCTGCTCGACGCCGTCGGCGTGCCGGTCGTGACGGCGCTCGCCGGGCTGGCGGAGACCGTCGTCCCTGGGCGGATGGAGCCCGTCGAGGCCGGACAGTCGTTCGTCGCCGTCGTCGACTACGCCCACACCCCGGACGCCGTGGCCACCGCCCTCGCCGCGCTGCGCGACGACACGAGCGGCCGGCTGATCACCGTCCTCGGATGCGGCGGCGACCGGGACCCGGGCAAGCGGGCGGCCATGGGGGCCGCGGCCGCCGCCGGCAGCGACGTCCTCGTCGTCACCGACGACAACCCGCGCTCGGAGGATCCCGCGGTCATCCGGGCAGCGATGTTGACCGGCGTGGCGGACGTGCCTGCGGACCGGCGGGCGGAGGTCCTCGAGGTCGCCGGCCGTCGCAACGCCCTGGCCGCCGCGGTCGCCCTGGCCGCGCCGGGGGACACCCTGCTGGTCGCGGGCAAGGGCCATGAAACCGGCCAGGAGATCGCGGGCACCGTGCACCCCTTCGACGACCGCACCGTGCTGCGCGAGGTGCTGGCCGGGATGGGGAGCCCCGCATGATCCCGCTCACCCTGGCCGAGGTGGCCGAGCTCACCGGCGGCGAACTGACCGGCCCCGCACACGACGTCGTCACCGGGGCGGTGACCCTCGACTCCCGGACCGTCGCGGCCGGTGACCTGTTCGTCGCCGTCGCGGGGGAGCGGGTGGACGGCCACGCCTTCCTCCCGGCGGCTGCCGCCGCGGGCGCGGTCGCCGCCATCACCACCCGGTCCGACGCCGCGCTGCCGTGCGTCGTCGTCGACGACCCGGTGGCCGCCCTCGGCCGGCTCGCGGCCGGTGTGCACGCCCGGCTCGTGGCCGGAGGGCTGCAGACGCTGGCGATCACCGGCTCCTCGGGCAAGACCTCCACCAAGGACCTGCTCGGCCAGGTGCTGGCCGCCGCGGGCCCGACGGTCAGCCCGCCCGGGTCCTACAACAACGACATCGGCCTGCCGCTCACCGTCCTGAGCGCCGACGAGCGGACCCGCTTCCTGGTGCTGGAGATGGGCTCCCGCGGCCCCGGGCACATCGCCCGGCTCTGCCGCGTCGCCCGGCCCCGCGTCGGCGTCGTGCTCAACGTCGGCTCCGCGCACCTCGGCGAGTTCGGCAGCCCCGAGGGGATCGCCGCGGCCAAGGGGGAGCTCGTCGAGGCGCTGCCCGAGGACGGCACCGCCGTCCTCAACGCCGACGACCCCCGGGTGCTGGCCATGTCCGCCCGCACCCGCGCCCGCGTGCTGACCACCGGCCGGGGCGCGGACGCCGCCGTCCGCGCCGTGGACGTCTCGCTGGACGACGCCGCCCGCGCCCGCTTCACGCTGGTCGCCGCCACCGAGGTTCATCCCGTGGCCCTGCAGGTGGTCGGTGAGCACCAGGTGGCCAACGCCCTGTCGGCCGCCGGGGCCGCACTGGCCGCGGGCATGGCTCCGGCCGCGGTTGCCGCCGCGCTGTCGGCGGCCGGCCCGCGCAGCCGCTGGCGCATGGAGGTGTCCCGCCGCGACGACGGCGTCACCGTCGTCAACGACGCGTACAACGCCAACCCCGAGTCGATGCGGGCCGCGCTGGCCGCGCTCGCCGGCCTGTCCGGCACCCGGCGGATCGCCGTCCTCGGGGCCATGGGCGAGCTCGGCCCGGACGGTGCGGCGGAGCACGAGCGGCTCGGCCGGGACGCGGCGGCCGCGGGAGTCGACCTGGTCGTGGCGGTCGGTCCCGATGCGGTAGGCATAGCCGACGGCGCGGCGGCTGCCGGCCGTCGGGCAGGAAAGGAGTCGGTGCACGTGCTGGACCGGGCTGCTGCCCGCGAGCTGCTGTCGGAGGTGCTGCGGCCCGGGGACGTCGTCCTCGTGAAGGCCAGCCGCTCCTACGGACTGGAACTGCTCGCCGCCGATCTCCTCACCGCAGGGGCCGGCGCGTGAAGTCTGTCCTGATCGCGGCCGGTTTCGGCCTGATCATCTCGATCCTGCTCACCCCCATCGCGATTCGCGCGTTCCGCCGGCAGGGCCTGGGCCAGGAGATCCGGGACGACGGTCCCGAGAGCCACCTGTCCAAGAAGGGCACGCCCACCATGGGCGGGACGGTGATCGTCGGCGCCACGGTCTTCGGGTATCTCGCCGCGCACCTGATCCTCTCCGACCAGGACAACTGGGGCTTCACCGCCACCGGCCTCATGCTGCTGTTCCTGATGGTCGGCATGGGCACGGTCGGCTTCCTCGACGACTACCTGAAGATCCGGCACCGCCGCAGCCTCGGGCTGAACAAGACCGCCAAGCTGGTCGGCCAGCTGGTCGTCGGGGTGGCCTTCGCCGTGCTGGCGATCAACTTCCCGAACCGCCAGGGCGTGACCCCGGCCTCGACCGTCGTGTCCTACGTCCGGGACATCGCGCCGTTCGCGCTGGGCTCCGTCGCGTTCGTGATCCTCGCGTACCTGTTCATCGCCGGGTTCTCCAACGCCGTGAACCTCACCGACGGACTCGACGGGCTGGCCGCGGGGGCCTCGGCGATGGTGTTCGCCTCGTACGTCTTCATCTCCTTCTGGCAGTTCACCCACGACTGCTCGAACGAGCTCATCGAGGGCTGCTACACCGTCCGTGACCCACTCGACGTCACGCTGGTGGCGGCCGCGGGCCTGGGTGCCTGCCTCGGGTTCCTGTGGTGGAACACCAGC
This sequence comes from Blastococcus sp., assembly GCA_025963345.1. Taxonomy (GTDB): domain Bacteria; phylum Actinomycetota; class Actinomycetes; order Mycobacteriales; family Geodermatophilaceae; genus Blastococcus_B. The sequence continues at coordinate 7,708 of JAOPUS010000142.1, forward strand.
CCGGCCCGGATCTTCATGGGCGACACCGGCTCCCTGGCGCTCGGCGGCCTGCTGTCGGGGCTGGCCATCGTCACCCGCACCGAGCTGCTGCTCGTCGTCCTCGGCGGGCTGTTCGTCGCGGTGACCCTGTCGGTCGTCATCCAGGTCGCGTTCTTCCGTGCCACCCGACGGCGGGTCTTCCGGATGTCCCCGCTGCACCACCACTTCGAGCTCGCAGGCTGGACCGAGAACACCGTCATCGTGCGGTTCTGGCTGGTCACCGCGATGGCCGTCGCCTTCGGTATCGGGTTGTTCTACGCCGACTGGCTCGACTTCGTCGGCCTATGACTCCGGCCGTGCAGCTGCGGGGACGCACCGTCCTGGTCGCCGGCCTCGGTGTCTCCGGGGCTGCCGCGGCCCGGGTGCTCCTGCGTGTCGGTGCGCGGGTGCTGCTGACCGACGCGGCCGAACCGGCCGTCGTCGCCGAGCTCGTGGCCGCAGGCGGTACCTGGCTCGGCCGGCTGGAGACCGTGCCCGAGGGCGCCGACCTGGTCGTCACCTCGCCGGGCTGGCGCCCGGACGCGCCGCTGCTGGTGGACGCCGCCGCCCGCGGTGTGGAGGTCATCGGCGAGCCGGAGCTGGCCTGGCGGCTGCGGGTCCCGGGTGCCGACGGCACGCCGGCGCCGTGGCTCGCGGTCACCGGCACCAACGGCAAGACGACGACGGTCACCATGCTCGAGGCGATCCTCCTGGCCGCCGGCCGCCGCGCGGTCGCCGCGGGCAACGTCGGGCGCCCCCTGGTCGAGGTGGTCACTGCCGTCGAGGACGACGGCACGCCCACCTACGACGTCGTCGCCGTGGAGCTCTCGAGCTTCCAGCTGCACTGGTCGTCGGCTCTGGCGCCGGCCGCGGCCGCTGTCCTCAACGTCGCCGACGACCACACCGACTGGCACGGCTCCTTCGCGGCCTACCGCGACGCGAAGGCGCGGATCCTGCGGCTGGCCCCGGTGGCCGTCGCCGATGCCGGCGACCCGGTCGCCGCCGCGCTGGTCACCGGTCATCCCCGTCCGGTGACCGTCACCCTCGGAGAGCCGGCGCCAGGGCAGCTGGGGGTCCGGTCCGGGACGCTGGTCGACCGTGCGTTCAGCGTCGACCCGGCGGGGGAGCTGCTGCTGGACCTGGCCGACCTGCAGGTACCCGGGCCGCACAACCGGATCAACGCGCTGGCCGCGGCGGCGCTGGCCCGCGCGATCGGGGTCCCGGCCGAGGCGGTCGGCCGCGGGCTGGCCGGCTTCCGCGGCGGGGCACACCGCAACGTGCTGATCGCCAGCGTGGACGGCGTGGACTACGTCGACGACAGCAAGGCGACCAACCCGCACGCGGCCGGTGCCTCGCTCGCCGCCTATCCGCGGGTGGTCTGGATCGCCGGTGGACTGCTCAAGGGTGCCGACGTCGACCCGCTGGTCGCCGCCGTTGCCGGCCGGCTGGGCGGAGTGGTCCTCCTGGGCCGCGACCGGGCGGAGATCGCCGCCTCACTGGCGCGACACGCCCCAATGGTCCCAGTGGTCACGGTGGACAGCGGCGACGATGACCGGATGGACGGGACCGGGACGGGCGCCGAGGCGACGATGACGCAGGTCGTCACCGC
>JAOPUS010000148.1 GCA_025963345.1 Blastococcus sp.
GCATCGGTGGGCGCCGCGTGAAGCTGACCGTCGTCGGCTGTTCCGGCAGCGGTCCGGGGCCGAAGTCGCCGGCCTCCAGCTACCTCGTCGAGCACGACGGTTTCCGGCTGCTGCTCGACCTGGGCAACGGCGCCTTCGGCCCGCTGCAGGGCTATGTCGATCCGGCGAGCATCGACGCGGTGTTCCTCTCCCACCTGCACGCCGACCACTGCCTCGACGTCGCGCCATTCGTCGTGTGGCACCGCTACGCCGGGCCGAGGCCGCGGAGCCTGGTGCCGCTGTACGCGCCGGTCGGCGCCGAGCGGCGGCTGGCGCTCGCCTACGACATGGACGGCGACGGGCTCACCGACGTGTTCGACTTCGTGCCGGTCGGGCCGGGCTCGTTCCCGCTGGGCCCGTTCGAGGTCACGCTCGCCCGCACGGCACACCCGGTGGAGTGCTACGCGATCCGGCTGGCGGTCGACGGCCGGTCGCTGGTCTACACCGGCGACACCGGCCCGTGTCCGCGCGTCGTCGATCTGGCCCGCGGGGCCGATGTGTTCCTGGCCGAGGCGGCGCACCCGCCCGGCCCGGACCTGCCGGGGGGACTGCACCTCACCGGCCGGGAAGCCGGCGAGCACGCATCCGCGGCGGGCGTCGGCCGCCTGCTGCTGACGCACATCCCGGCCTGGGTCGATGAGATCGGCCAACTGTTCGCGGCCAGTGCAGTCTTCCCCGAGACCGAGCTCGTCCGCTCGGGCGCCACCTACGAGATCTGAGGACGGCGATGGCCGAGGAGGAGCGGGACGGCGTCCGGCTGACCAACCTCGACCAGCCGCTGGGTGACGGCCTCGGCGTGACCAAGGGCGACCTGGTCGATCACCTGGACGCGTTCGCCGACCGGATCGTGCCCCTGCTGGCCGGCCGGCCGCTGACGATCAAGCGGGTGCGGCCGGGGTCGGCGCCGTTCATGCAGAAGAACGTCTCCAAGGGGGCTCCGGACTGGGTGCGCACCGTGACCGTGTGGTCGGAGGCCGCGCACCGCGAGGTGCACCAGGTGCTCTGCGAGGACCGGCGGACCCTGCTGTGGCTGGCCAACCAGCGCGCGGTCGAGTACCACGTGCCGTTCCTGCGGGTCGGCGAGCACGAGCCGACCGGGCTCGTCCTCGACCTGGACCCGCCCGAGGGGGCCGACTTCTCGGCCGTCGTGGCCGCGGCCCGGCTGGTCCGCCGTGCGCTGGACGACGCGGGACTCTCCGCGGCGGTGAAGACGAGCGGCGCCAAGGGGCTGCACGTGGTCGTGCCGGTGCACGGCGCCCCGGCCGAGGACGTCGCGGCGGCGACCCGCGCCCTGGCCGCCCGCACCGAGCGACTCGACCCGGACGTCGCCACGACGGCCTACCTCAAGGAAGACCGCGGCGGCCGGGTCTTCGTCGACTCCACCCGGTCGGGCCAGGGCACGATCGTGGCGGCCTACAGCCCCCGCGTGCGCCCCGGCCTGCCGGTATCGGCGCCGGTGTCCTGGCAGTCGCTGGACGACGTGCGGCCGGGCGACGTCACCGTGACGACGGCGCGCGAGCTGCTGGGCCCCGACGACGTCTGGGCGGCGAGCCTGCCCGGGCCGCAGGAGCTGCCCGCCGACCTGGTCGCCGAGGGGCACACCATCCCGATCGCCCGGGTGCAGGCGATGCACGAGGGTCGCCGCCGGGCGAGGGCCAAGCGCGCGGAGGCCGGCAGCGACTGATCGCTGTCCCCATGCCGGGGCGCCGTCCACAGGATCGCCGGCCGGGCTCGTTCTGTCGGTGCTCCAGAGCAGGCTTCACGCATGACGCACGACCCGCAGACCATCGCCTGGCTGGACCAGGAGGACGCCCGCCTCGCGCAGCTCATCCGGGCCCACCAGTACGCCGTGCAGTACGTCGGCGCCGGCGAGGGGCCGGAGGAACCCGCCTTCGGTTACACCATCGGCCTGTTCGGGCTGGGTCACCCGGAGTGCGTCATCGCCGGGGTGGGACACGACAACGCCCACGGGCTCCTCGGCCGGGTCGCCGAGGAGGTGGCGGACGGGCGCAACCTCGTGCCGGGAGAGCTGCTGTCGTGGCCGGACTGGGGCGGGCGTCTGGTCGTCGAGGTGCTGCCGAACCCCGGGGAGGTCGTGCTCGGGGCGAATCGGTTCTACGAGCGCCCGGCCGAGTACTCGGTGTCGGCCTTCCAGCTCACGTGGTGCCACTCCGACGGCACCTTCCCGTGGGACGCCGGCTGGCCGTGCGGGCCGGAGTGCCAGCCGCGGCCGGGGATGTGGCGGGCGTGAGGTCGCCCGGCGCGCGGGTCAGCCCAGGCCGAGGTCGCGGCGCAGCTTGGCCACGTGACCGGTCGCCTTGACGTTGTAGGCGGCGCTCTCGATGCGTCCGTCGGCGTCCACGATGAAGGTCGAGCGGATCACGCCGATGACCTCCTTGCCGTACAGCTTCTTCGGGCCGAACGCGCCGTAGGCCTTGAGGACCTGCTTGTCCGGATCGGAGACGAGCGTGATGTCGAGCTTCTCCTTGTCCCGGAACCGGAGCAGCTTGTCGGGGTCGTCGGGGGAGATGCCGATGATGTCCAGCCCCGCCTCGGCGAGGTCTCCCGCGGCGGCGGTGAAGTCGACGGCCTGGGTCGTGCAGCCCGGAGTCAGCGCCGCCGGGTAGCAGTACACGATGACGCGCCGTCCGCGGTAGGACGAGAGCGTCACCGGCTTGCCCTCGGCGTCGGGCAGCGTGAAGTCCGGCGCCGGGTCGCCGGGGGACAGGCGGACGGTTGCCGTGTCGGTGCCGCTGTCGGTCATGACCGGCATCCTGCCGTGCTCGCCGGACGGCCCGGCACGGGGGGAGGGCGTCTGGGTTCAGCCGGCGAGGAACGAGAAGCGGACGTGCCTCTGATGGTTGTCGGTGTTGGTGTCGACCAGGCAGATCCGTTGCCAGGTGCCCAGCTGCAGCAGCCCCTCGAGCACCGGCACGCTGGCGTGCGGCGGGATGAACGCCGGGACGACGTGGTCCCGGCCGTGCCCCGGGCTGCCGTGCCGGTGCCGCCAGCGGTCGTCGCGGGGGAGCAGCACGTCGAGCTGGGCCAGCAGGTCGTCGTCACTACCGGCGCCGGTCTCCAGGACCGCGATCCCGGCCGTGGCGTGCGGCACGAAGACATGCAGCAGCCCGTCGGTCTCCTGCCGGACGAACTCGGCACAGTCGTCGGTCAGGTCCACCACCACCGGCACGCCCCCGGTCCGGACGGCGCGCAGTTCCGATCGCATGGCGGTGATCCTCTCCGAGGGGGAGCGCCTCAGGCGAGGTGAGCCCAGACGACGGCGCCGACGCCGATGGTCAAGCTGACCGCGCCGACGACCAGCGTGCCCACCTGGGGAAGGCGTCGCTGGAAGACCGTGGCGATACCGCCGAAGAACAGGGCGAGGGCGAGAAACACCGTGGAGAGGTCGAACCGGTCGCCCTTGTCGTCGGTGGCGACGGCGTTCTGGTACGCGCGGTCGGCCCGTTCCGTGAGGTCGTTCCCGACCCCCCACTCGTCGAGCCCGTACGGCGACCCGGCCTCGGTGTCGAACGGGTCGGTGATCTCGTCGCCCGTCGTGTCGTACCAGTCGACGGTGGCCGACAGGTTCTCGGAGAAGAAGTTCCCCCGGAAGGCGTCGGCGACGTCCGTCCGATCGGTCAGGAGCATCTCGGCGTACTGCAGGAACAGGGAGCGGTCGTAGTTGTACTGACCGGTCGCGTCCCCGTAGACGTCAGCGGCCTGGCTGGTCAGGGAGTTCGACTCGGCGTACCCCTTGATCGCGTCCCCGCCGTAGATCGCCGACCAGTAGGCGCTCCACGCCGTGGCCGTGGCTGCGAGACCCAGCAGGATCGCCGAGAGGATCTCCAGGCGGCGGCCGCTTCTCTCCGTCATCGCCGCGTTCTCGCCGGGGGCGGCAGGCGTGGCGTCGAACTCGGCGGTCATCGGCCATCCTTGCAGGTCAGGCGGCCTCGGGCGGCACGCGCGGCGTCGCGCAGCCTATGGGGTAACGGGGTCCCGGTGATCATCGCGACACGACGCGGCGGGCCGCGCACTACTGTCGGCATACGTGACCACGCCTCGCCCGGACGGCCGTGCGGCCGACCAGCTCCGCCCCGTGACCATCACCCGCAACTGGCTCGACCACGCCGAGGGGTCGGTGCTCGTCGAGTTCGGTCGTACCCGCGTGCTCTGTGCGGCCAGCGTGACCGAGGGCGTGCCGCGCTGGCGCAAGGGCTCGGGCCTGGGCTGGGTGACCGCCGAGTACGCGATGCTGCCGCGGGCCACCCACACCCGGGGTGACCGCGAGTCGGTGAAGGGCCGCATCGGTGGCCGCACCCACGAGATCAGCCGGCTGATCGGCCGCTCGCTGCGCGCCTCGATCGACCTCGCGGCCCTCGGCGAGAACAGCATCGCCATCGACTGCGACGTCCTGCAGGCCGACGGCGGCACCCGCACCGCGGCGATCACCGGCGCCTATGTGGCCCTCGCCGATGCCGTCACCTGGCTCGGCGCCCGCAAGAAGCTGGCCAAGCCGAACGCCATCGCCCAGTCGGTCGCGGCCGTCAGCGTCGGTGTGATCGACGGTGAGCCGCGGCTGGACCTCGCCTACGAGGAGGACGTGCGCGCCGGTACCGACATGAACGTGGTGTGCACCGGCGACGGGAACTTCGTGGAGGTGCAGGGCACCGCCGAGGGGGCGGTGTTCGACCGGAAGACCCTCGACGAGCTGCTGGACCTGGCCGTCGCCGGGTGCGCGGAGCTGACCCGGCTACAGGCCGCAGCCCTGGCGCGATGACGAAGCTGCTCCTGGCCACCCGGAACGCGGGCAAGCTCGCGGAGCTGCAGCGGCTGCTCCAGACCGCCGTGCCCGGGGTCGAGGTCATCGGCCTGCGCGACGTCGACGAGTACCCGGAGGCGCCCGAGACCGGGGCGACGTTCGCCGAGAACGCGCTGCTGAAGGCGCGTGAGGCGGTGCGCTACACGGGTCTGCCGGCCGTGGCCGACGACTCCGGGCTGGCCGTCGACGCGCTCAACGGGATGCCCGGGGTGCTCTCGGCGCGGTGGTCGGGCCGGCACGGGGACGACGACGGGAACACCGCGCTGCTGCTGGGGCAGATCGCCGACGTGCCCGACGAGCGGAGGGGCGCGGCGTTCGTCTGTGCGGCCGCCCTCGTGACGCCCGACGGCACCGAACGGGTGCTCGAGCGGCAGTGGCGGGGCAGCGTGGTCCGCGAGAAGCGCGGCACCAACGGGTTCGGCTACGACCCCGTGTTCGTGCCCGAGGGGCTCGAGGTCACCTCGGCGGAGCTGGCTCCGGAGGAGAAGGACGCGCGCAGCCACCGCGGCCAGGCGTTCGCTGCGCTGGTGCCGGTGCTCGCCGAGGTCCTCCGGGCCGGCTGACGCTCAGTACTGCCCGAAGCCCAGCCAGTTGAAGGCGTCGGCCTCGTCGCGGCGCGGGTCGTGCAGCCCCCGGCTCCACGCCGGCTCGGCGTGCCGCCCCGCGCGGGTGAGGTCCTCGGGGGTGGCGATCCGCACCGGGCCGGGAACCTCCGGCGCGAGGTGCCGGCCGCCGGGCCGGACGGTGGGTGTGGGGTGCACGACGGCGTCGCGGGCGATGGCCGCCAGCAGCCAGGTGGCCGACGAGGCAGAGCTGGTCATACCGAGGACGTCGGACGGTTCGGGTCCGCTCCGGAGGAGCGCGGCGGCTGTTCCACCCCGATGGGTGACCGGACGCCGCCGTCACGCAGGGCGCGGCCTTCGTACATGAAGCCGGCCGCCTTGGGCGCGCCCTTCTCGTAGTGCTCGTCCATCTCGGTGACCGTCAGGGGTGAGCTGCCCAAGAGGGAGCGGACGTCGTTGTCGAGCACGCACCCGGCGACGACCCGGTTGATCGGGTTGCCACGGCGTTGCCACCGGACCACCCCGGAATCAGGTGCCAGCCCGTGCTCGACGAAGTGCAGCGTCGCGCCCGGCTTCAGGACGCGGGCGATCTCGGCCAGCGCCGCGCCCGGGTCGGGGATCCCGCAGAGCACCCAGGTGCAGAGTGCGGCGTCGAAGCGGTCATCGGGGAAGGGGAGCGATTGGGCGTCGTCACCGGCGACCACCACCGGGACCGCCGAGGCGCTCCGGCGTCCCTCGCCCAGCCGGAGGGCGGTCGCGGACGGCTCGATCGCCCACACGCCGCGCACCGTCGTCGGCAGATGCGGTTGGTTGAGCCCGGAGCCGTAGCCGATCTCGAGGACGTCCCCGGTCAACCCGGTGCACACCCTGTCCCGTACCTCGCCGGTGACCCGCTCGCTGAGGGCGAAGGTGTGCAGTCGCGGCCGGAGGTGCTCGCTGTAGACGCCCATCGGCGCAGGCTGCTCGGAAGGTCCCGTCCGCACAAGGGCCCCCCATCCGAGACCGGACCGCGATCCGAATGTCGGGGTATCTGGCGGTACGGACGGGAGCGCGCGTGACCTGGTGGGGTCGGCTGCTGACCGACCCTGCAGACCACGACGGTGACCAGCCTCGCGGCCGATGCCTGGACCCGGGTCTCGGTGACCAGCACCGCCCTGCGGCCCGGTGTGCGGATGGTCCGCAGTTCTACTCGACGAACTCCGTCAGCGAACTGCCCGCCCAGCCGGCCTGACACGTCGACACCCAGAGCGTTCATTCCGAGCCCAATCGCTACTGATCCCTGCTCGTCACCACGACGCCGGACGTCGATACCGTCAGCGGTGATCGGCCGCACCGGGCGACCGGGGACGGGGGAGTGCCCGATGGCCAACCTGGAGTCACTGCGACGGTTCGGCCTGGTGCTGGAGCTGGCCGAGGCAGCCGGGGACGGCGACTGGGCGGGCTGGGCGAAGGTGCTCGGTGGCCTGGACGAGGACACTCGCGCCGACGTCGTCCGCCAGTCGTCCCTGGTCATCGCCATGCTGTGCGACCGGGAGGCCGAGCGGCGGGGGATCACTCGCGACCAGTTCCTCGCGCAGTTCCGAGCCGAGGCCATGGACCATCTGGGCTGTTCGTACGTGTGCGGGAGGGGGCACTCGAACCCCCACGCCCGAATGCACCAGTTCCTTACTGGGTGTGTCCTATTCGGCTGCGACTGCCGTTGCAGGGTCGGTATGCACTGTGCACGGCATG
>JAOPUS010000178.1 GCA_025963345.1 Blastococcus sp.
CGTCCTTGGCGATCTGCAGCGCCGCGTAGATGTCGTCGATGATGAGCGGCGCCAGCCCGAGCGAGAGCTCGTCGACCACCATGAGCTTGGGCTCGGTCACCAGCGCGCGGCCGACGGCGAGCATCTGCTGCTCACCACCGGAAAGCGTGGCCGCCTGCTGCTTGCGCCGCTTGCCCAGGATCGGGAAGTACTCGTAGACCCGCTCCTCGGCCGCAGCCCGCTTGTCCTTCGTGCAGACCCGCACGCCCAGGCTGATGTTGTCGGCGACGCTGAGCGTCGGGAAGATCCCGCGCCCCTCGGGCAGGTAGGCCACCCCCTGCTTGGCCAGCACGTGACCGTGGGCCTGGGTGGTGTCCTGGCCGTCGATGGAGACCGACCCGGACGCCGCCGGCACGAGACCCGCGAGGCACTGGGCGATGCTGCTCTTGCCCGCGCCGTTGGCCCCCAGGATGGCGAGGCACTGGCCCCTCGGGACGTCGAAGGAGACGCCGTCGACCGCCTGGGCCTCGCCGTAGACGATCCGTAGGTCCGTGACGGACAGCAGTACGTCGTTCATGCCCCGACCTCCGTGGAACCGATGTAGGCGGCCTGGACGGCCTTGTCCTTGCGGATCTCGGACGGCGTCCCGGAGGCAATGAGCTTGCCGAAGTCCAGGACGAAGATCCGCGCACTGATCGACAGGACGAGATCGATGTCGTGCTCGACGAGCACGGTGGCGATACCCCGTTCCCGCGAGAGAGTGGTGACCAGCTCGGCGAACCGGTCGGTCTCGCGCTGGTTCAGGCCGGCGGTCGGCTCGTCGAGGAGGAGCACCTTCGGGTCCATGGCGACGCACTGGGCGACACCGACGAGCCGCCGGGTACCGAGCGGCAGTTCGGACGGCCCCAGGTTGGCCACGTCACTGAGCCCGAGCGAGCCGAGCAGCAGGTCCGCCCGTTCCCGCTCGTCCTTGGTCATCCGCGGGCCGAAAGCGCTCTTGAGGTCACTCAGGAGGTTGCGGCCGCTGCGGACCCGGAAGGAGAGGACGAGGTGCTGGCGGACGTCGAGATCCTTCACCAGCTGCGGGGACTGGAACGTCCGCGCCATCCGAGCCTTGGCGAACGCCTGGGGGGCCCGGCCGGTCAACCGGGCACCCTCGAGGAACACCTCGCCGGTGACCGGAGGCTGCAGCCCCGAGGCCACCGCGAGCAGCGTGCTCTTTCCCGCGCCGTTGGGACCGATCAGGCCGGTCACCTCGCCCGGGCGCGCCTGCAGCGACACGTTGTCCAGGGCGCGGACGCCACCGAACTGCACCGTCACGCCCTCGAGCCGGAGGGCCGCTTCCTGGGTCGCGACCTCGGGTCGCTCCTGCACGGCGGTCATCGGGAGCTCCCCACGGGAACCGGAGCATTGGTGGACACGTCTGCGCGAACTCCTTCGTCACCTGGCGGGTTCGGCGGGCGCTCGGGGGTGAGCTTCCGGGCCAGCAGCCGGAAGGCCGACCGCAACTGCGGGTTGATGCCGGCCGGGTTGGCGACGATCTGGATCGCCATCAGCCCGAACAGGACGGCGGGGAGGTCCGCCAGGCGGGTCGGCAGGAACGTGCCGAACAAGGCCGGGGCGACCGACAGCGAGAGCCCCGCGGCCGCCAGGCCGCCGATGCTCGACGGGCCCTGGGCCACCGCGATGGCGAACCAGGTCAGCCCCAGCGCGGCGCTGTACCCGGCCGGGAAGGCGACGTACTGGTAGCTGGCGATGATCCCGCCGGCCAGTCCGGCGATCGCTGCCCCCAGGGCGAACAGCGCCAGGCGGGACCGGTAGATCGGGATGCCCAGCGTGGAGGCCCGGACCCGGCTCGACCGGATCGTCGCCAGGGCCAGACCGGCGGTCGAGCGCCGGAGCAGTGCCAGCACACCGGCCACGATCAGGAACAACGCGACCGCGAAGTAGAAGAACTGGGTGTTCTCCGACAGGTAGATCCCGGCGATCGTCGGACGGTCGATGAAGACGCCGGAGTCGTTGTTCGAGTACGCCGGTCGTGTGTAGATGACCTGCTCGGCGAGGAGTGCGAACGCGAACGTGGTGATCGCGGCGTAGAGCTGGCCGAGGGGCAGGCACACGACGCCGACCACCAGGCCGCAGAGGGCGGCGACGACGGCGGCGATGATCAGAGACGTCGTCACGTCCAGGCCGTAGGTCGTCGACAGCTGCGACGCCGCGATGGCGCCGATGCCCACGAAGGAGATCTGGCACAGGCTCACGACCGAGGTCTCACCGGTCACGGGACGGATGGAGAGCAGCGCGATCGAGTAGGCCATCCCCAGCGCCAGCACGCCGACCCAGAACGAGTCGAAGACGATCGGAACGAGGAACAGCACGAGGGCCAGGACGCCCCAGCCGACCCAGCGGTCCCAGCTCCCCCGCGGGTTGCGCATCGTGGCGTGCACGTGCGCCTCGGCGGCCTCGGCCCGCGTGCTGAGCCGGGCCACCTCACGGGACTGCGTGTCGTCCCGGACACCCGCGCTGCGGATCTGCACCAGGATCGCCACCAGCATGAAGAGGAACGGCATGCTCGGGCGCAGCGCCGTGGCCAGCAGGCCCTCGTCGGGCAGGTACGGGATGACGACGGACTGGGCGACCCCGACCGCCAGGGCACCGCCGAAGCCCCACCAGAGGTTGGTCAGCCGGCCGATCACGACACCGGCGAACGATGCCGCCACCACGTTGGCGAAGCCGATGGCCGACAGGCCGACCGACGGCATGATCAGGATGCCGGCGAGTCCGGCGATCGCCGTACCGACCATCCACGTCCCGGCGACGACCTTGCCGGGGTTGGTGCCGGTGAGCACGGTCATCATCTGCGAGTCGACGGCGCCACGAGTGATCAGGCCGGCGGAGGTCTTGTTCAGCACCAGGTAGCCGACGATCGCGACGAGCGCGGCCACGACGAGGATCAGCAACTGCTCGTCGCTCACCGAGACGCCGCCGATCCGGAGCGCCTGCCCGGAGTCCTGGATGATGCCCTTGGGCTGGACGATCGCCTCGTGGCCGAAGATCAGGCTGGTCCCGGCCGACAGTGCGACCGAGAGACCGATCATGGCGGCCAGCCGGGCGAGCGGCGTCGCGGAGCTCAGCTTGCCCAGCAGCACCCACCAGAGGAAGAAGCCGAGCGCCGGCGCGATCACGAGAACGGCGATGGCCGCCGCCAGCAGTGAGTTCAGGCCGACGTCGTTGACGAGCCAGTAGAAGCAGTAGGCGACGAAGAACGCCATACCGCCCTGCGCGAAGTTGAAGACCCGCGAGGCGTTGTACGTGA
>JAOPUS010000203.1 GCA_025963345.1 Blastococcus sp.
GGAACCGGCAGCCCGAGGGCGGGTCGGCCGGGCTCGGGACGTCGCCCTGCAGCAGGATCCGGTCCTTCTGGCCCCGCAGCGCGGGCTCGTGGAGGGGCACCGACGAGAGCAGCGCCTGCGTGTAGGGGTGCGAGGGCGAGCCGTAGACCTGCTCCTCGGTGCCCTCCTCGACCACGCTGCCCAGGTACATGACCGCGATCCGGTCGGACAGGTGCCGCACGACCGACAGGTCGTGGGCGATGAACAGGTAGGACATGCCGAGCTCGTCCTGCAGGTCCTCGAGCAGGTTCACGACCTGCGCCTGCACCGAGACGTCCAGCGCCGACACCGGCTCGTCGCAGACGATGACCTCCGGCCGCAGGGCCAGCGCGCGGGCGATGCCGATGCGCTGCCGCTGACCGCCGGAGAACTGGTGCGGGTATCGGTTGACGTAGTCGGGGTTCAGGCCGACCCGCTCCAGCAGTTCCTGGGTGCGCTGCAGCCGTCCCTTGCGCGGCGCGACGTCGGAGTGCACCGACCAGCCCTCGGCCACGATGTCGCCCACCGTCATGCGCGGGTTCAGCGAGCCGTACGGGTCCTGGAAGATGATCTGGACCTCGCGGCGGTACTGCTTGAGCGCCCGGCCGCCCATCTTGGCGACGTCCTGACCCTTGTAGAGGATCGTGCCGCCGGTCGGCTTCTCGAGCGCGACCAGCAGCTTGGCCACGGTCGACTTGCCGCAGCCGGACTCACCGACCATGCCCACGGTCTCGCCCCGCTTCAACGTCAGGTCGACGCCGTCCACCGCGTGGACGTGGCCGATCGTCTTGCGGAAGACGATGCCCTGGGTCAGCGGGAAGTACTTCTTCAGGCCCCGGACCTCGAGCAGCGGCTCATCGGCCGACGGCTCGGGAAGGACGTTCGCAGCTGCGATGTCGGCGGGGTCAGACACCGAGGACCTCCTCGCTGTAGTGGCACGCGGCCTCGCGGCCGGGGACGACCAGGCGCAGCGGCGGCACGTCGCCGACGCAGTCGCGGCCCGGTGCCGCTGCCGCGCCCGTGCGCGCCCGCGGGCACCGCGGATGGAAGGAACAGCCGCTGGGGATGGCCGAGAGGTTCGGCGGCTGGCCCACGATCGGGTTGAGCCGGCCCCCCTTGGCCTCCACCTGCGGGATCGAGTTCATCAAGCCGAGCGTGTACGGGTGCGCCGGCCGGGTGAAGACGTCGTCCACCGTGCCGGTCTCGACGATCTTCCCGGCGTACATGACGGCGACCCGATCGGCGACCTCGTTGACCACCCCGAGGTCGTGGGTGATGAGGACCAGGCCCATGCCGGTGTCGCGCTGCAGGTCCTTGAGCAGGTCCATGACCTGCGCCTGCACGGTGACGTCGAGCGCCGTGGTGGGCTCGTCGGCGATCAGGATGCGCGGGTCCAGCGCCAGGGCCATGGCGATCATGACGCGCTGGCGCATCCCGCCGGAGAACTGGTGCGGGTAGTCGTTCACCCGCCGGGCGGCGGCCGGGATCCGCACCCGATCCATCAGCTCGATGGCGTGCTGCTTGGCCTCCTTGCGGGAGGTTCCCCGGTGCGCCCGGAACATCTCACCGATCTGGAAGCCGACGCTGTAGACGGGATTCAGGGCCGACAGCGCGTCCTGGAAGATCATGGAGATGCCGGGGCCGCGGATCTTCCGCTGGTCCTCTTCGTCCATGGTGAGCATGTCGCGCCCCTGGAAGCGGATCCCACCACCGGTGATCACCGCCGGTGGGACGTCCAGGATCCCCATGATCGCCTGCGCGGAGACCGACTTGCCCGACCCGGACTCACCGAGGATCGCGAGGGTCTCGCCCTGGTGGACGGCGTAGCTGATCCCGTTCACCGCGTTGACGACGCTGGAACGCGTCCGGAACTCCACGTGCAGGTCGTCGACCTCGAGCACGGGGCCGACGCCGGCCGCGGGCTCGAGCGGGGAGTGGGATTCGAGGGAACCGGTACTCGTGTTCACGAACGCTGCCTCGGGTCGAGGGCGTCGCGCAGTGCGTCGCCCATCATGATGAAGGCCATCACGGTCAGGGTCAGGATGATGCTGGGGAACAGCACCAGGTGCGGGGCGCTGCGGATCGAGCTCTCGCCGGCCGCGATCTGCAGCCCCCAGGAGATCGCCGGGCGTTGCAGCCCGACGCCGAGGAAGGTCAGTGTCGCCTCGGCGGCGATGAGCACCCCGACCGTGATGGTCGTGTAGACCAGCACCGGCGCCACCGCATTCGGCAGGATGTGCCGGATCAGGATCCGCCTGTCCGACGCGCCCATCGCGCGGGCCGCGGCGACGTAGTCCTGGCTCTTCACCGCGATGACCTGCGAGCGCACCAGCCGCATCGCGGTCATCCAGCCGAACAGCGCCAGCGCCAGCGCGACCGCCCCCGGTCCCCGGCTGTTGATGATCGGGATGTCGGTGGACGGGCCCACCCGCAGCAGCACGAGGGCGCCGAGGATCAGCGGCAGCGCGTAGAAGATGTCGGCGATCCGGGACAGGATTCCGTCCGTGAGCCCGCCGAAGTAGCCGGCGATGGCGCCCACGGCGACCCCGAGGAGAAGGATCACGAGGACGGCGAAGATGCCGATGATCAGCGAGTTCCGCGCGCCGTAGACGACGTTGGCCAGGTAGTCGCAACCCTGGATGTCGTAGCCGAACCAGTGGGCGGCCGAGGGCAGTGCCTTGGAGTTGGCCAGGTCACAGGCCCGGGGGTCGACCCCTCGGGCGAACACCTGCGGCACGACCGCCATCAGCGTGAACAGGAGGGTGAGGAAAGCGCCGATCCAGAACAGCACGTTGCGCCGGAGCGAGCCCCAGGCGTCAGACCACAGGCTGTTCTGCCGGGCGTCGGTGCCGTCGACGGGCGTCGTCCCGATCCCGGCCGTGACATCGACCTCGATCTGGGCCGGGTCCAGGTTTCGCTGCTGCTGGTCAGTCATAGCGGATCCTCGGGTCGAGCACTGCGTAGAGCACGTCGACGATCAGGTTGAAGAAGATGAAGAAGAAGACCATCAGCGTCACGATGCCCACGACGACCGCGCCCTCCTGCGCCTTGACGGAGTCGAAGACCTCGCGTCCGATGCCGGGGAGGTTGAACACCGTTTCCGTGACGATGGCACCGCCCAGAAGGGCCCCGATGTCGGCGCCGATGAATGTCACCACCGGGATCAGACTGTTGCGCAGCATGTGCCGGACGATGACCGTCCGCTGCGGCAGGCCCTTGGCCCTGGCGGTCCGGACGTAGTCCGCGCGCATGTTCTCGGCGATGCTGGTGCGGGTCAGCCGGGCCACGTAGGCCAGCGAGCCGGAGGCGAGCACCAGGCCGGGCAGGACGTAGCTGTAGAGGCCTTCACGAGTGCCTGCGATCGGGAACCAGCCGAGCTTCAGGCCGAACAGCAGCTGCGTGAGGAATGCCAGCACCAGGATCGGGATCGAGACGACGAGCGTCGTCGAGACCAGCACGAAGTTGTCGAAGAAGCTGTTGCGGCGGATCCCGGCCAGCACCCCGGCCACGATCCCGATCACGATCTCGAAGAGGACCGCGACGACGGTGAGCTTCACCGTGACCGGCAGGGTCCGCACGATCGTGTCGAGGACCGGCCTCCCCCGGAAGTCGGTGCCTAGGTCACCGGAGAACAGGCCCTTGAGGTACTCCCAGTACTGCACCCACAGGGGGTCGGACAGGTGGAAGCGCTCGGTGAGCACCTGGACGACTGCCGGCGACACCGGCCGGTCGCCGGCGAGCGCCCGGATGGGGTCGCCTGGCAGGGCGTACACCATGGCGAAGATGAGGAACGAGGCGCCGAGGAGCACCGGGATCGTCAGCAGTAGTCGGCGCGCGACGTAGCGGCCCATGGTCCCCCTTCGGGGTGTGGGGCGGCGCGGTTCGTTCCCGCGGCGCCGGTGTCAATCTTGCCGGGCAGACCCCGCGCGCGCCGCCGGGGGCGTCCGTCCTGCTGGGACGGGCGCCCCCGGTGGGGTCGTGCGGTCCGCTCAGTCCGTCACTGGTTGACGGTGACCTCAGACCAGACGGGCCGCTGGAACAGGTCGATCCGGACGTCGGCCACGTGGTCGGTGTGGACGGACTGGATCTGGGTGAAGAACAGCGGCGCCATGGGCATGTCCTCGGCGATGAGGTCCTCGGCCTTCTGGTAGGCGCTGATGGCGTCTTCCTCGCTGGCTGCCGAGTCGCCGTCGGCGATCAGGTCGACGACTTCCTGGTTCTCGTAGAAGGCGTAGTTCGAGCCGATCGGCGGGAGCGACTGCGGGGTGAAGAGCGGGGTCAGGTAGCTCTCCGCGGCCGGGTAGTCGAAGCTCCAGCCGTAGCGGAACGGGCCGGTGAAGCCCTTCGACTCACCGAGGGGCAGGTACTGGGCGAAGTCGAGGCTGCCCTGGAGCTTGAAGTCCACCCCGATGTTGGTGCGCAGCTGGTTGCCCACGGCCTCCATCCACGCGTCGTGACCGCCGCCGGCGTTGAACCACAGCTCGATCGGCTGGCTCTTGTCGAAGCCGGCCTCGTCGAGCAGCTGGTTGGCCTTGTCGACGTCGTAGGTGCAGTACTCGCAGGAGCCCTCGCGGTAGCCGTCGACGACCGGCGAGATGAACGAGTCGGCCGGGGTGCGGGTACCGGAGAAGATGGCCTTGGAGATGGCCGCCCGGTCGATCGCCATCGAGAAGGCCTGGCGGACCCGCTTGTCGGCGAAGCGCTGGTCGTAGGTCGGGAAGCCGAGGTAGGTGATCTGCGACACCTCGGTGTTGATGAAGTTGTCGCCGAACGTGGTCTGCGCCGACTCGATGACGTCGGGCGGGATGACGTCGACGATGTCGACGTTGCCGTCCTCGGCGTCGGTGTAGGCGGTCGCCTGGTCGGCGTAGACCACGAACTCCATGCCGTCGGCCTTGGCCTTGTCGTCACCGGCGTAGTCGTCGTAACGGGACAGCGTGATGCCCTGACCGGGCACGTAGTCGGAGTCGGCCTTGAACGGGCCGTTGCCGATCGGGTGCGTGCCGAAGGCCTCCGGGTCGTCGAAGAAGGAGTCGGGCAGCGGGTTGAAGGCGTCGTAGCCGACGACCGCGGGGAACAGCGCGAACGGAGCGCTCAGCTCCACCGTGAAGGTGTGGTCGTCGACGACCTTGACACCGGTCAGCTCGGTCGCCGTGCCGTCCTGCAGCTCCTGGAACCCGGCGATGCGGGACAGGTACGAGCCGCCGTCCTGCGCGTTCTGCGGGTTGGCGGTGTAGTTCCACGCGTCGACGAAGGACGCCGCGTCGACGGGCGTGCCGTCGTGGAACGTCCACCCGTCCTTGAGGGTGATCGTCCAGTCCTTGTTGTCGTCGGACTCGATCGAGTCGGCCACGCCGGTGTACTCGACCGCGCCGTCCTTGGCGTAACCGACCAGACCGGTCCAGAGGGCGGAGATGACCTTCGCACCCTCGCTCTCCGTGGTGTTGCCGGGGACGAGCGGGCTCTTCGGCTCGCCGATGTAGGCGGTGAAGGTGCCACCGCTCGCGGCGGTGCTGCCCTCGTCACTGCCCTCGCTGCTGCCGCCACAGGCGGTCATCAGCATCGCGGCGGCGATGGCCGTCGCGACGAGCGCACTACTGCGCTTGCTCAACTTCACGTGCAATGCCTCCCTCATCCCGCAATCAGCGGGGGGAACGGACAGGTCGATCCGCGCCCAGCGAGGGGCCGTCGGACGACTGACTGGTCACGAGCGAAACGCACCCGGGAGGCAGAGGCCTCCCCGATACGACGGATGGACCCTAGGCACGCCCGCAAAGGGGTGTCCACGGACGTCATCGAGTTGTGACCTGGGTCGATCAACCGCAGCCCAACCGTAACTTCCACATCATGCGACGCCGCCACCGGGCGTGTCTTTCCGCACTTTCGACCATATGGCAGGACGGATTACGGCACCTCTCACCTGCCGGGTTGATGCGTTGCCGGCCGATAGGCGCGCCACGAACGACGCCGCCGGGGACCCCAGCCCTGTCGGGCCGGCGTCCCCGGCGGCGGCCGGTGGAACGGGATCGTCAGTCGTTGACGGTGACCTCGGCGGCCTCGACCCGACCGAAGAGATCGACCTTCACGTCGGACACGTGCTCGGAGAACACCGACTGCTCGACCTGGAAGAACATCGGGATGATCGGCATGTCCTCGAGCAGGACATCCTCGGCCTGGTTGTACTTCGCGATGGCCTCGGCGTTGCTCGGCGCCTGGTTGCCCTCGGCCACGAGCCGGTCGAACGCCGGGTTGGAGTAGAACGTCGTGTTCGCGCCACCCGGGGGCAGCGCGCTCGTCGAGTAGAGCGGCTCGAGGTAGTTCTGCGGGCTCGGGTAGTCCATCGTCCAGCCCGAACGGAACGGGCCCGTGAACCCCTGCTCCATGGCGAGTGGCACGTACTCAGGAATGGCCAGATCCCCCTTGAGGACGTAGTCGAGGCCAAGGTTCTGCCGCAGCTGGTTGCCCACGGCCTCGATCCAGGCGTCCTGGCCGGCACCGGAGTTGAACCACAGCTCGATGGGCTTGCTGCGGTCGAAGCGGGCCGCGTCGAGCAACTGGTTGGCTGCGGCGACGTCGACGTGGCAGTAGGCGCAGGCGTTCTCGCGGGCGCCGTCGATCATCGGGGCGATGACCGAGGTGGCCGGCGTCCTGGTGCCGTTGAAGATCGCCGTGGCGATCGCCGCCCGGTCGATCCCCATCGACAGCGCCTGACGGACACGCTTGTCGTCGAAGCGCCGGTCGTAGATCGGCAGCCCGAGGTAGGTGAACGATGAGGAGGTGTCCTCCAGATAGCGGTCACCGAACTCGGCGGCCGCGGTGGCACTGGCGTCGGCGGGGATCCGTCGCAGGACGTCCAGGTTCCCGGCCAGGACGTCGGTGTAGGCGGTGTCGACATCGGTGTAGACGCGGTACTCGACCGAGCTGACCTTGGCCGTGTCGTCGCCGGCGTACTCGTCGTAGCGGGTCAGCGTGATGCCGGTGCCCGGCTGGAACGGTTCGTCGGCCTTGAACGGGCCGTTGCCGACCGGCTGCTCGCCGGCGGCCTCCGGGTCCGCGAAGAACGATTCCGGGAGGGGGTAGAAGGCGGCGTAGCCCACGGTCACCGGCCACTGGGCGAAAGGCGCACCCAGGGTGACGGTGAACGTCGCGTCGTCGACGACGGCGAGTCCGCTCATCTCCGTCGCTACCGGCTCGCCGGTCGGCTCGCCCGCGTCGTCGGTGGGCGCCTGCAGGGCGTCGTAACCGACGACGTTGGCGAAGAAGTACGAGGCGGCCTGCGCGTTCGGGCTGTAGGCCGTGTAGTTCCAGGCGTCGACGAAGGACTGTGCGGTCACCGGGGTGCCGTCGTGGAACGTCCAGCCGCTCGTGAGCGCGACCGTCCAGGTCGTGCTGTCGTCGGACGTGATGGAGTCGGCGACGCCGGTGTAGGCGACCCCACCCGTCTCGTCGTACTGCACCAGCCCCGTCCACAGCGACGAGACGATCTGGTTGCCCTGGTCCTCCGTCGTGTTGCCCGGGACAAGCGGGTTCTCGGGCTCGCCGATGAACATGCTGAAGGTGCCGTCGTCGGCCGCAGCCTTGTCACCGCCGTCGGAGGTCGTGCCACAGGCCGTCAGCAGCAGCGTGGCCGCGACTCCGGCGGCGACGAGCGCACCTGTTCGCGTGCTGGATCTCACGGGTCATGCCTCCTAGTCCCGCCGTCTGGGCGGGCGAACGATCAAGAGCTCCGCGCCCATTCGTGGGGGCGGCAGGCCCGGACACCTCATTGGTCACGGGGCTGAACGACCCGGGCGGACGTGGGTCCACCGGGGCGACCGAGGGACCATAGGCAGGTTCCGGACGATGTAAAGCCGCTATGGCTCCAGGCGGCATCGTGTCGCGGATCCGGCGCGCCACCCATCCCGTCGGCCCCACGCGCCCCACCGCACCGGGCGCCGGGAGCGTGCGTGTCGGGGAGCCGAGGAGCGGGTAGGGACGAAGCGGAACCCGAGTTCGCCACAGAGAGGGAGTGCGGAATGAGCGGCACCGACAAGATGAAGAACAAGGCCGAGGAGCTCACTGGCAAGGGCAAGGAGGCCGTCGGCGACGCGACCGACGACCGCGACCTTCAGGCAGAGGGCAAGGCCGACCAGGCCAGCGGCAACCTCAAGCAGGCCGGCGAGAAGGTCAAGGACGTCTTCAAGTAAGTCGTCGCTCCGGCCGACGAAGGACGCCACGCCCTACCCGGGCCGGCGTCCTTCCTCGTTGCAGCCCGGCGATCAGTGCACTGATCGCCGGGCGGTTTGTGCACAAACCGTCGTCAGCCGGCCGACAGCGCCGATGTGAGTTCTGTCTCGATCCGCCGGACGACGGCATCCATGTCGCGCAGATCCGCAGCGCTGAGCCGGATCACTCGCCACCCGGCCGCCACGAGCCGGCGCAGACGGACGTCGTCACGGGCGATCTGCAGGCCGTCGAAGTGATACTCGCCCTCGTACTCGACGATGAGACGCGCCTCAGGCCAGGCCAGGTCGACCCGGGCCAGCCACTGCCCGTCCTGGACGACCTCGTACTGGGGCACGGGAGCCGGCAAACCTCCGAGCGCGCAGGCCACCCGTACCCAGGACTCAGGTGGGCTCTCGCTCCGTCCGTCGACGAGTTCGAAGGCCTGACGAACCCGTCGAGCACCCCATCGACCGGCTCCCTCCCGCAGCAACTGAGACAACTGCACGGTGTCCAGCCGTCCGTCGCGAACCATCGCGTCCAGTACCCCCACGGCCGTTGCCGTGCGCTCCAGCGCACCGACGTCCCAGGCGGTGCGCGGCGGCGTGGTGTGCCGAAGCCCGTCCTCGCCCTCGCGCACGTCCCCGCGGGGAAGGGACGCCCGGTGCACGCGGACGCCGGCCGGGCCGCGCCATTGCTCGCTCGCCGGCACCACAACGGTCACCGGGTCGCCGTAGTTCGGCGCCGGCGCCCCGAGGACGGCAGCGGCCGACCGCGCGCCGAGTGCCGCGGTCTCGGGCATCAACAGAGCGGCGGCTCGACAGCGCAACAGGTGATCTCGGGGAATTGAGGGATCGGCGTACACGCCGCGCAGGACCCGGACATACGGCCCCTCCCGCAGTTGCCGGGTCGTCAACGCACCCTCGGCGATCGCATGGCTACCGATGAAGACGCCATGCAGGCCGAGTGATCGGAGGAACACCGGTGCATGGTCGCCGTCCGGACGCCCCGAACGCTCGTCCATCCACAGCCCCGCCCCTGATCCGACGGTTAGTGCACTAACCGACCGGACTTAAGTGCACAAACTGCCGAGGTAGGGGTCAGAGGCGGGAGAGCAGGGCTCGGACGGCGGGGAGCAGGGGGCGGTCCGCGGCGATCCACTCGAGGTCGTCCAGCTCGTCGGCCCGCATCCAGCGCAGCGCGGCGTGCTCGTGCGCGACGGGCGCCCCGCCGGAGATGCGGGCCGACCACACACGCAGCGTCGACGATCCGGGCGGCCCGCCCCCGACCACGCCGTCGAGCACCACCTCGCCGAGGAACGCCTGCGGCACGATCGCCGTCCCCAGCTCTTCCTGAATCTCGCGCACCAGAGCCGACAGGTCGGACTCCCCCGGTTCGACCTTGCCGCCGGGGAACTCCCAGCAACCG
>JAOPUS010000216.1 GCA_025963345.1 Blastococcus sp.
GTTCCACAGGCTGTAGCCGACGAGCGTCGCGATGACGACGATGTAGAGCAGGCCCAGGACAGCCGGCAGAGCCGCCGCGGTGAAGGCGCTCGACAGCGACCGCCCGATCCGCTCCGGCCCCTCGACGGCGAGGGCGAGGGCGAGCATGGGTACCGGGGGGACTACCGCCGTCCATAGCGTGAGGTGTAGGGCGTTCGGAGCCTGGGCCTTTCGGCTGCAGACGTTCCCGATGGCCCAACCCAGGGCCCCACAGACCGTCAGGACGACAGGCAGCCACGCCGCGGTCTGTGCCCGGTGGACGGCGATCACCGCAAGGCCGAGGACGGCGAGCGTGACTCCGGCGAACTGCCTGCCCGAGAGTCGTTCGTGCAGCCACACGCCGGCGAGGAGCACGGTGAACGGAGCCGAGGCCTGAAGCACGAGGGAGGCGAGGCCGCTCGGCATGCCCGTCGCCATGCCGAGGTAGAGGAGGGCGAACTGCAGGATCCCGATGCCCACCCCGGCCCCGATCAGCCAGCGCAGCGGCACCGGGGGGCGCGGTACGAGCAGGAGCGCGGGAAGGGCGATGAGCGAGAACCGCACGGCGACCATGAACAGCGGGGGGAAGTGCTCCAGGGCCAGGGCGGTAGCGGGGAAGTTGATGCCCCAGCACACCGCCACGAGGCAGGCGAGCAGTCGGTCACGCATCGGCACAACGGCAGCCTGGGTGCTGCGCGAGTGAAGAACAAGCGCAATATCGTGAAGCTATCTTGTAGCGTTGCTTCATGAACCTGAGCGCGCCGAACCTCTGGGAGCGGGTGAACGTCGCCCACCTCGGGGTCCTGCGGGAACTGGCCGAGCACGGATCGGTCACCGCGGTCGCCCGTGCGACGGGCATGTCGCCATCGGCGGTCTCCCAGCAGCTGAAGCTCCTGCAGCGACGCCTGGGCGTGGTCCTGGTGGAGCGGGCCGGGCGCGGCGTGCGGTTGACCGATGCAGGATGGGCGCTGGCCGGCATCGCCACGACCGTCTCGACCGCCCTTGCTGCCGCGGAGGCGGACTGGCAGAGCTACCACGGAGACGTCGCCGGCACGGTCCGGCTGGCGACGTTCCACTCCGCGGGCGAGCTGCTGGTCCCGGGTCTGCTGGACCGGCTGGCCGCCGTCCCCGGGATCGTGGTCGAGATCTTCGACGAGGACGTTGCGCAGGACGCCTTCGCGGCACTGACCGCCGACTACGACATCGTCGTCGCGCACCGGTCGGACGACGTCGTCGCGCCGACCCGCCCCCGCATCGAGGTGCGGCCGCTGCTGCGCGAGCCGCTCGACGTGGCGTTGCCGCTGGACCATCCGCTGGCCGGGCACGCCCGAGTCACTCCCCGGGACGTGATCGACGAGGACTGGATCGCCCCGCCGCCGGAGTTCCCGATCGACCGGGTGCTGACCGCGATCGCGGCGCGAGCCGGATCGCCAGTGCGCGTCGTGCGTCGCACGACCCACCTCCCGTTGATGGAGAACCTGGTCGCCCGGGGCTACGGGATCGCGCTCCTGCCCCGGCACACCACCCGGGAGCGGGCCGAGGGGCGGCTGGCGCTGGTGCCGCTGGCCGACATCCGCGCCGGCCGCTTCATCGAGGCGCTGCTGCGTCCGGACCGGTCCGCCCGCCGGGCCGTGCAGGTGGTGCTCGACGCCCTGACGGCCGAGGGAGCTCGGTACTCCGCGTGACGCCGTGCGCGGGGGGTCGGCGCACGTCACCGGCGCACGTCACAGGCGCGCCACCGGCGCGAACGCGCAGGCGGGGGATACTGGGAGCCATGGCGATCCCCGTCAGCCTCGGTATGCCGGCTGCACCCCCTCCCGTCCTCGCCCCCCGCCGGCAGACCCGTCAGCTCGACGTCGGTGGCGTCGGGGTCGGCAGCGACTTCCCGGTCAGCGTGCAGTCGATGACCACCACCAAGACCGCCGACATCAACGCGACGCTGCAGCAGATCGCCGAGCTGACCGCGGCCGGCTGCCAGATCGTGCGGGTCGCGGTGCCCGACACCGACGACGCAGAGGCGCTCCCGGCGATCGCCAAGAAGTCGCAGATCCCGGTCATCGCCGACATCCACTTCCAGCCGCGCTACGTGTTCGCCGCGATCGACGCCGGCTGCGCCGCGGTCCGGGTCAACCCCGGCAACATCAAGAAGTTCGACGACAAGGTCGGCGAGATCGCGAAGGCGGCCAAGGGCGCCGGCATCCCCATCCGGATCGGCGTCAACGCCGGCTCCCTCGACAAGCGGCTGCTGGCCAAGTACGGCAAGGCCACTCCCGAGGCGCTGGTGGAGTCCGCCCTCTGGGAGTGCTCGCTGTTCGAGGAGCACGACTTCCGCGACATCAAGATCTCGGTCAAGCACAACGACCCGGTCGTCATGGTGCGGGCCTACGAGCTCCTGGCCGCGCAGTGTGACTACCCGCTGCACCTCGGCGTGACCGAGGCCGGTCCCGCATTCCAGGGCACGATCAAGTCGGCCGTGGCCTTCGGCGCGCTGCTGTCGCAGGGCATCGGCGACACGATCCGCGTCTCCCTCTCCGCCCCGCCGGTGGAGGAGGTGAAGGTCGGCAACCAGATCCTCGAGTCGCTGAACCTGCGCCAGCGCGGGCTGGAGATCGTCAGCTGCCCGTCGTGCGGCCGGGCCCAGGTGGACGTCTACACGCTCGCCGAGGAGGTCACGGCGGGGCTGGAGGGCATGGACGTGCCGCTGCGGGTCGCCGTCATGGGCTGCGTCGTCAACGGTCCGGGAGAGGCCCGCGAGGCCGACCTCGGCGTGGCCTCCGGCAACGGCAAGGGCCAGATCTTCGTCCGGGGGGAGGTCGTCAAGACCGTCCCCGAGTCGCAGATCGTGGAGACCCTCATCGAGGAGGCCATGCGGATCGCCGAGCAGATGCGGCTGTCCGGCGATCCGGTCGCGGTGGGCACGCCCTCCGGGCCGCCCGTCGTCAGCGTCAGCTGATCCCGGGACGCCCTCCGTGCTGCGAACGCCCACCGCTCGCGTCCTCGACGAGTCCGACGAGGCGGCGGTGCACCGGCTGCTGGCGACCGATCCGGTCGCGGCGTGCGTCCTCGCGGGGCGGGTGGAGTCCACGGGCACCGCGCCGGCCCTGCTCGGCGCGCCGCTCTGGGGCTTCGGCGGGGGGCGGGAGCTGGAGGCGGTCTGCCTCGCCGGGGCCAACCTGATCCCGTTCGCCGTCTCCGGGGCCGAGCGCGCCGCCGCCGTCGCGTTCGCCGAGCGGGCCCGCCGGGCCGGCCGGCGCTGCTCCACCATCGTCGGTCCGGCCGCCTCCGTGGCGCCGCTCTGGGACCTCTTGGCCCCGCACTGGGGGCCCGCCCGCGATCACCGGCCGCGGCAGCCGCTGATGGCGATCGACGGCCCGCCGGCCGTCGCCGCCGAGCCGCGGGTGCGGCCCGTCCGGCCGGCCGAGCTGGAGACGCTGCTGCCGGCGGCCGTCGCCATGTTCACCGAGGAGGTCGGCGTCAGCCCGCTCCGGGTGGACGGCGGAGCCGGCTACCGCGCCCGCGTGGCCGAGCTCGTGCGGGCGGGGCAGTCGCTGGCCTGGATCGAGGACGGCGAGGTGCTGTTCAAGGCCGAGATCGGCGCGGTCTCCCGGGCGGCCTGTCAGGTGCAGGGCGTCTGGGTCGCTCCCGCCTACCGGGGCCGCGGCATCGGGACGGCGGGGACGGCGGCCGTGGTCGAGTACGCCCGCACCTCGATCGCCCCCGTGGTCAGCCTCTACGTCAACGACTTCAACCGGGCCGCCCGTGCGGCCTACCGCCGGGTGGGCTTCCGCGAGGTCGGGCAGTACGCCAGCGTCCTCTTCTGAGCGACAGTTACTGAACGCGCGGGCCCGGTCTGACACCCTGTTGTCGTGCGGACACGACGGGGCCCGGCTCTCGCCACAGCGCTACTGATGACCGTGCCCGTCCTGGGCGCCTGCTCCGGCAGCGCCGAGGACGACGTGCGCGGGGCGGCCACGACGTTCCTCGAGGCGTGGGCCGGCGGCGACACGGCCGCCGCGGCCCGGGCGACCACGGACCCCGACGCGGCCGCCACGCTGCTGGAGCAGACGGCTACCGATCTCCCGGACGCGAGGCTCAGCTCCGGGATCGGGACGGTGGCGGTCGACGGTGCGTCGGCCACCGTGACGTGGACCGCGACCTGGGATCTCGCGGCCGCTCCCGACTGGGCCTACTCGGCCACCCTGCACCTGCGCGAGGACGGCGACGAGTGGCAGGTCGTCGCCGAGCCCACGATCGTGCACCCGGAGCTGGGGGAGGGGCAGCACCTGGTGCTCGCCCGCAGCCTGCCCGACCGCGCGCCGATCACCGACGCCGCCGGCGCGCCGCTGTTCGCCCCCACGGAGGTGGTCAACGTCGGCGTCGACCGCGCTCAGGTCACCGACCTGCCGGCCCTGGCCGACGCGCTGTCGCAGGCGACGGGCATCGCGGCCGAGGAGATCGTCGCCGACGTCGAGGCGGCGCCGGCCGGCCAGTTCGTCCCCGTGATCACCCTCCGGCGCCCCGACTTCGAGGAGATCCGCGCCGAGGTCTTCGACCTGCCGGGCGCGGTCTTCCCGACCGAGACGCGGCTGCTGACCCCCTCGTCCCGCTTCGCCGTCGCGCTGCTGGGCCGGGTCGGCGCCGCCACTGCCGAGGTCATCGAGGAGACCCAGGAGAACGGGTCACCGCGGTACGCCGCGGGTGACCAGCTCGGCCTGTCGGGGCTCCAGCGCGCCTTCCAGGAGCAGCTCGCCGGCACTGCCGGGTTCACCGTCTCGGTCGTGAGCACCGATGACAACACCGCGGACGCCGGGCAGGAGATCGGGTCGGTCGCGCCGGAGCCGGGCAGCCCGCTGCAGACGCCGATCGTCCCGGCCGTGCAGAACGCGGCCGACGGCGCCGTGGGCGGTCAGGAGCTGCCCACGCACCTGGTCGTCGTCCGGCCCGGCACGGGCGAGATCCTCGCCGTCTCGTCGAACGCGGCCGCGGACGCCGGCAACGCCCTGAGCGGACGGTTCCCGCCGGGATCGAGCATGAAGACGATCACCGCCACCGCCCTGCTGTCGGCGCGGGCGCTCGACCCGGACTCCCCGGTGCCCTGCCCCGGGACGACGCTCGTCGAGGGGCGGGAGTTCGAGAACCAGGACCAGTTCGACCTGGGCACCGTGCCGTTCCGGCAGGCGTTCGCGCAGTCGTGCAACACGACCTTCATCCAGCAGGCCCTCCTGCTGCCCGACCCGGCGCTCTCCGACGCGGCGGCCGGCTACGGGGTCGGCGCCGAGTGGCAGCTGCCGGTGGGCGTGTTCAGCGGCAGCGTCCCGAGCGGCAGCACCGGAACGACCAAGGCCGCGAACGCCATCGGGCAGGGCGAGGTGCTGATGAGCCCGGCCCAGCTGGCCCTGGTGGCCGGCGCCGTCGCGAGCGGGACCCCGGCGGCGCCCGTCGAGGTGCTCGACGCGGAGGCCGCCGGACCCACCCCGGGCGGGCCCGGGCCCCAGGTGCTGGAGGCGCTGCGGTCGATGATGCGCGAGGTCGTCCTCACCGGGACGGCGAAGGCGCTGGCCGGCCGTGGCGAGGTCTACGGCAAGACGGGCACCGCCGAGTTCGGCAGCAACACCCCGCCCGACGCGCACGGCTGGTTCATGGGCTACCAGCTGGGCGGGTCACAGGGGGACATCGCGTTCGCCGTCCTGGTCGAGGGCGGTCAGTCCAGCAGCACGGCGGTCGCGGTCACCAACGCCTTCCTCGGCGCCCTCTGACGGCCCCGTCCCGGGGCCCGGCCCGAGCTTGCGAGGGTTGGGGAGGACGGGGTCCTTCTACTGCTCGGGCAGTCCGGGGAAGGCCCGGGTGACCGGCGTCTGGCCCGCTGCCGCGCGCCAGGCCACCGCACGGAGCTCGGCGGCACCCAGCACGCCGACGGCCAGCTCGCGGGTCGACCGCTCGGTCGCCTGGTCCAGCACGCGCACCCACGCCCGCTCGACGCCGTCCTCGAGCACGGCGCCGAGCGCGGCCGCGTCCACCTCGGAGAGCACCGGGAACGGCAGCGCGTAGGCGCCCTCGGCATCGACGACGTCGGCCTCGCGCCCGGCGAGGAGTTCGCTGACCCGGTCGCGGACGTCACGGTGGGCCGATTCGGCGTCCGCCGCCTGCTTCCGGGCGTCCCCGGCGAGCGCAGCGCCGACCACGCCGTAGCCCCAGACCGCGGCGTGCTCGGCGGCCAGGGCGGCACCCAGCGCGGCGTTCTCGGTGCTCTCGTCGAGGGCGCCGGGGCCGTTGGTGTCGTCAGCCATCGGTGTCGTCAGCCATTGCCGTCACGCCAGTCTTCCGTCCTGGCCGCGCAAGCCCGCGGCGATCGATCCGAGCAGCGCGGCCCGGGCCCCCGACTGGTCCACGCTGGCCGTGGCGTGCGAGGTCGCCGCGGCGGCCACCTGACCGCGCAGCCAGGCCCGAGCGTCCGGCCCAGCAGGTGCGCCGGCCGCCGTTGACGACGCCGACACGGCGCCGCCCGGGGAGGCCGCACGCAGCCGGGTGAGTTGCGCATCGGCCTGCGCGGCCAGCTCGGCCACCTCCGCGCCCAGTGCGGGGTCGGCTGCACCGGCGGCGGCGAACGCGGCGACCAATGTCTCCTGCACCGACACCTGGGCGGCGAGCTCGTCGGCCTGCGCGCTGGTCACCGTCTCCCGCTCGTCGGCCGGCGGGGACGAGCAGCCGGCAGCCAGCAGCGCGAGTCCTACCGCGGACGCAGCGAGCAGGGTGCGCCGGGAGAACCCTGGCGGGCGAGAGGAGGGGGTGGCAGACATCCCGTCCATCCTCGCAGCCGGGACGGCACGGAGTCGTATCCACGGCCCAGGCGCGTCCCCGCGTCGCGGGTCGCCGCCCGGGGCAGCACGTGCGCCTCTCGCGTCCCACCAGGCGCCCAGGGGCTGTCCCCGGTGCGCGGTCCCGGGGCCTTCGACCGGGCGGTAGCCTGACCACTTCCCCTCGACCCGGGCCCGACCAGCACCGGAGGCCGGACGGCGCCGGAGCTGAGGGGCATGCGCACCGCACCGAGCGGCCGCCCGAGCCTGGAGGAGGAAGCAGTGTCCGGCTCCCGCGGCACCCACAAGCCCGACCCGGCCACCTTGCGGTTGGCCGGCTGGATCGAACCCGTCGTCGGCGGGGCCGGCTACGACCTGGAGGAACTGGTCGTCACCCCGGCCGGCCGCCGCAGCGTCGTCCGTGTCGTCGTCGACCGTGACGAGGGCGTGACCCTCGACGACATCGCCGAGGTCAGCCGCGCCGTCTCCGAGGTGCTCGACGCCAACGACGACGGCATGGGCCGGACGCCCTACGTGCTCGAGGTGACCAGCCCGGGTGTGGACCGGCCGCTGGCCGAGCACAGGCACTGGCGGCGCAACATCGGCCGACTGGTCACCGTGACCGTCGGCCCAGCGGGCGGCACGGACGAGGTCACCGGGCGGATCACCGGCGTTGACGACGCCGGTGTGGCCCTCGCCGTGGAGGCCCCGTCCAAGCCGGGCGCGAAGAAGCGGCCACCGACCCCGCGCCTCGTGCCCTGGGCGGAGCTCGGGGCCGGACGGGTCCAGGTCGAGTTCGGCCGCCCGGACAGGGACGAACCTGCCGAGGACGCCGGTTACGAGGACGCTGGCCACGAGGACGCTGGCCACGAGGACGCTGATCACGAGGACGCCGAACCCCAGGTCTCCCGAGGAGGAGGACAGTGAACATCGACGTCACCGCGCTCAAGGCGGTGGAGCGGGAGAAGGGCATCCCCGCCGACACGGTGATCGAGGCCATCGAGTCGGCCCTCGTGACCGCCTATCGGCACGCCGAAGGCGCGGCCAAGCACGTGCGCGTCCACGTCGACCGCAAGAGCGGCGAGGTCGCCGTGCTGGCCCAGGAGATCGGCCCGGACGGCGAGGTCGTCCGCGAGTGGGACGACACCCCGACCGACTTCGGCCGGATCGCGGCCAGCACCGCCAAGCAGGTCATCGTGCAGCGGTTGCGAGACGCCGAGCACGAGCAGACCTTCGGTGAGTACGCGGGCAAGGAGGGCGACATCGTCAGCGGCATCGTGCAGGCGCACGACCGTCGCAACATCCAGGGCACCGTGCTCATCGACATCGGCAAGGTCGAGGCCGTGCTCCCCCAGGCCGAGCAGGTGCCCGGCGAGGAGTACACCCACGGCAGCCGGATCAAGGCCTACGTGGTGTCTGTCGCACGCACCTTCCGCGGGCCGCAGGTCACGGTCTCCCGGACGCACCCGAGCCTGGTCCGCAAGCTGTTCGCCCTCGAGGTCCCGGAGATCGCCGACGGCAGCGTCGAGATCATGGCCGTCGCGCGTGAGGCCGGCCACCGCTCGAAGATCGCCGTCCGCACGAAGGTGCCGGGGCTCAACGCCAAGGGTTCCTGCATCGGCCCGATGGGTCAGCGCGTGCGCAACGTGATGAGCGAGTTGCACGGCGAGAAGATCGACATCGTGGACTGGTCCGACGACCCCGCCGCCTTCGTCGCCTCCGCGCTGAGCCCCGCCCGCGTCACCAGCGCGCGCATGGTGGACCCCCAGGCGAAGGCCGTCCGCGTGATCGTGCCGGACTACCAGCTGTCGCTGGCGATCGGCAAGGAAGGGCAGAACGCCCGCCTGGCCGCGCGTCTCACCGGGTGCCGGATCGACATCCGCAGCGATGCGCAGGGCGACGACGAGGCGTCTTCCCCCTCTCCGGGCGTGGGCCGGGCGCCGTTGCGGTCGGGCCTGCCGGCGGGCTCGACCGCAGGCCGGCCGCCCGCGCACCGGCCTCCACCCCGACGCGCGGAACATCCCGGTCCCGCCACGCGCTAGAGTGCAGGGTGGCCGAAACGTCGATCCCGGTACGCACCTGTGTGGGGTGCCGGAAGCGCGCTCCGGTCAGCGACCTGTTGCGTGTCGTCGTCCGGTCCGGGGCTCTGGTCCCGGATCCCCGGCGGCGGCTCCCCGGAAGGGGGGCATCCGTGCACCCCTCCCCGGAGTGCCTGCACGCAGCGGAGCGACGTCGGGCCTTCGCTCGAGCGCTGCGTCTCCCCGGAGGCAGCGGTGCTCCACTGGAGGCCGGTCCGCTCCGGGACCACGTCCTCGGCGCCTCCTCGGAGGCGCCCGGGCCACGGACCCGGACGGGCAGCAGTACAGAAGCTGAGCACCGCAGCACACGAGCGGTCGCACAGACAGCAGTTCCAAGGTCGGACCGGCACGAGGCCGGTCCCCATGTCGACAGGACGTCGTCGGATGAGTCAGCCGTGAAGTCACCACGATGACCATGCACAACTAACGACGAGGTCGAGCGGGCAAGCCGCCGGCCTCACCAATGAGGAGACCCGTGCCAGGCAAAGC
>JAOPUS010000261.1 GCA_025963345.1 Blastococcus sp.
GCGCCCATCGAGCGGCAGTACGCCGAGTACCGGTGCCCTTCGGGCCACCTGTTCACGGTGCCGTTCGCTGACGACGCCGAGCTCCCCGACACGTGGGAGTGCAAGTTCGACGGTGGCGCGGCCAAGCTGGTCGGCGGTGCCGAGCCGGCACCCAAGAAGGTCAAGCCACCGCGCACCCACTGGGACATGCTGCTCGAGCGTCGTTCCGTCGAGGACCTCGAAGAGGTGCTCGCCGAGCGGCTCGACGTGCTTCGCGGTCGGCGTACCCGCGCCAGCTGACCCAGCACCAGCAGTACTGAACGGCCCCGGTGGATCTCCACCGGGGCCGTTCTGCGTCTGCGATGTGTTCTGCTCCGGGCAGCGGTCCTAGCTGGCATGGTTCTGGCCGTACGGTCGTCGGCGGGGCCGATCTGGTCCGCCAACTGCTCAGCGCCGGCCTGGTGGACGAGCTCCGCATCGACGGCCTCCCACGGGACCGGGTGCAGCTGGAGAAGCTCGGGGTCGAGGAGGCCGGGCCCCGAACGAGCCTGAACTTCCGGGTGCTCCAGTAGTTCAGGTCACGGGGCCTCAGGTCAGCGGGCGTCCGTCGGGGCCGCGGACGATCTCGCCCTCGATCACCAGCGGGGCCCCGCCGACGTCCGGCACCGGACTGCCCACACCGGCCGTTCGTACGCTCTCGACCCGCACGGGACCCCGCAGGCGGTCGGGCAGCCGCGTGAGCACCACGCGGGTCAGGGCGCCCCGCACCAGCCCGCGGGTGCCCGGCAGGAGGCAGAGCAGGCCGACCAGGTCGCCCAGGAAGCCGGGCAGCACCATGAGCAGGCCGCCGGCGGCGACCAGCCCGGCGTCGCCGAGCTCGCGGCCGGCCGGTCGCCGGGAGCGGGCCCGGTCCCGGAGATCGGCGAGCGCCTTCGTCCCCTGGCGCGCCAGCAGCGCGAAGCCCAGTGCACTGGTGGCGAGCGTTGCCAGGATCGTCCAGCCCAGGCCGATCCAGTTGGCGACCAGGACGAACACGGCGAACTCGGCCAGGACCAGCAGGCCGGCTGCCATGCGCACCCGGCGTCCGACGGCGTCCTTCACGACTGTTCCTGCCTCTCTCTGCCCGCGGGCCCGGCGACGGCGGCCCGCCTACCGGGCCGCGCTCATCGCCTGCGCTCGCGGGTACGTGCCGGCACGGGTCGGGCGACCCGGCCCGGCAGCCAGTCGGCCAGCCGGTCCTGCAATCCCCACACGGTGACCCGCACCAACGCTTCTCTAACGATCGAGCCGCTCATCTTGCTCCTGCCGAATGCGCGCTCGGTGAACGTGATGGGGACCTCGCTCACCCGCGCACCCGCCCGCACCGCCCGCCACGCCCAGTCGACCTGGAAGCAGTACCCGTGGCTGGCGACGTCGTCGAAGTGCAGCGCGTCGATCAGCTCCCCGCGCGCCGCCCGATATCCGCCGGTCGCGTCGCTGAGCGGCAGCCGCAGCGCCCAGCGGGTGTAGCGGTTGCCGATGCGCGACAGCAGCAGCCGGTGCACCGGCCAGTCGGCCACTTCTCCCCCGGGCACGTAGCGCGAGCCGAGGACCAGGTCCGCCGAGCCGAGGGCGGCCAGGATCTGCGGCAGCTGCTCGGGCGCATGGGAGCCGTCGGCATCCATCTCCACGACGACGTCGTAACCGCGCTCGCGCGCCCACCGGAATCCGGCGACGTAGGCGGGGCCCAGCCCGGTCTTCGTCGTCCGATGGAGCACATGGACGCGGGGATCGTGGGCGGCCAGCTTCTCGGCGAGCTTTCCCGTGCCGTCCGGTGACCCGTCGTCGACCACGAGGGCGTGCGCCGTGGGCACGCTCGACTGCAGCCGTTGGATGATCCGCTCGAGGTTCTCCACCTCGTTGTAGGTCG
Organism: Blastococcus sp.; assembly: GCA_025963345.1. Classification (GTDB taxonomy): domain Bacteria; phylum Actinomycetota; class Actinomycetes; order Mycobacteriales; family Geodermatophilaceae; genus Blastococcus_B. The sequence continues at coordinate 1,889 of JAOPUS010000261.1, forward strand.
GCACGATCACCAGCACCCGGTCGCTCATCGAGGGCCCCTCCCCCGTCGCCGCAGGGCGCGGGCCCTGAGTGCGACGGCCAGCAGTGCGCCGGCGCCGACCGCGGTCAGCGCCCATTCCGGCGCGGCCCCGAGCCGCTGGGCAACGGTTCTGGAGTCGCGCTGGGCGATCTCCTCGACGAAGACCGCCGGGGTGAACAACGACGACGACCGCGCAATCGTGCCGTCCGGGGCCACGATCGCGGAGATCCCGCTGGTGGCCGCCACGGCGACGGTGCGGCCGAATTCGACGGCCCGCAGCCGGCTCATGGCCAGCTGCTGGGCGCTCTCGTCGGTGAACCCGAAGGTGGCGTTGTTGGTCTGGACGACGATCATCCCGGCGCCGCCGTCCACCACGTCGCCGACCAGCCCGTCGTAGACGACCTCGAAGCAGATGAGGTCGCCGAGCCGGGCGCCGCCGACGTCGAGGACCCCGACCTCGTCCCCGGCGATGAAGTCGCGCCGGACCAGGTCGACCTTGTCGCTGAAGAACCGGAAGAAGCTGCGGGCCGGCACGTACTCGGCCAGCGGGACCGGGTGCCGCTTGACGTAGGTGTCGCCCGGGCCGTCGGCGGGGTCCCAGACGATCGCGGTGTTGCTGACGTTGGCCCCCGGCCCGTCGACGACGGCGCCGACGAGGATCGGCGCATCGACCACCCGGGCGGCGCGGTCGATCTCACGGGCGGCGTCGGCGTTGGTGAACGGGTCGATGTCGGAGCTGTTCTCCGGCCAGATCACCAGGTCGGGCTGCGGCTGGTCGCCGGCGGCCACATCCCGGGCGAGCTCGAGAGTCCGCTGCACGTGGTTGTCCAGCACGGCGCGGCGCTGGGCGTTGAAGTCCAGCCCGGCCCGCGGCACGTTGCCCTGGATCACCGCCACCGTCGACGTGGGGCCACCCGCGGTCAGCGAGGGGCCCGGCAGCGGGAGCCAGGCCAGCGCGCCGACGAGCGGGACGGCCAGGACGGCGACCACCGTCGCGGCCGCTGCTCGGAGGGCCGGGCCACGCTCCCCCGCGTCGCCCGCGGTGAGCCAGGCCCGGTGCAGGGCCAGCGCCGCCGCGGCCAGCAGCGCGCCGGTCAGCGCCACGGCGAACGTCACCAGCGGGACCCCGCCGTACGCGGCCAGGGACAGCAGCGGCCCCTCGGTCTGGCTGAACCCGAGCCGGCCCCACGGGAAGCCGCCCAGGACGAAGCGTCCGCGCAGCGCCTCGTCGCCGACCCAGAGCGCCGCCGTCCAGAGCGGCCACAGCCGCAGTCGGGAGGTCAGCGCGGTGGCGCCGCCGAGCACCGCCAGGTGCACCGCCTCCCAGACGGCGAGGGCCAACCAGGGGAAGGGCCCGACGTAGACGCCGGTCCAGGAGAGCAAGGGGAGGAAGAAGGTGAGCCCGAAGACGAGTCCGAGCCAGAGACCGGAGCGGGCGCGCTGCCCGCGCACCGCGAGGGCGAGCGCGGCCGGGCCCAGCACGGCGAGGGCGGGCAGGTCGTAGCCGGGGAACGCGAGGACTCCGACGAAGCCGCCGGCGGCGGCGAGCAGGGTGCGCCACGGCAGCCTCCGGGCAACCCGCCCGGACGGCGATGTCGCCGGGTCCACCGGCCGCGGAAGCGTGCCGGTCACCGGCCCGCTGGCACCTGCCGGCACGCACTGCCTCCCGGAAACCGCCCCGGCCTGCTGGGTGTCCCACCGCAGGTACCGGGATGCCTCCCCGCGCCGGAAGGGCGGGGTCCGGACCGCCGCCACTCTGCCGCGGTCCTGACCCAGCATCCCATCCGCCTCGTTCAGGGTCCCGCCCTGAGCTTGCGAAGGGTGGGGGGAACGGGGTGTTTCCACCCGTCCGGGTCAGCGCCGGCGGTCGCCCCGCTCGCGATCCGCATCTTCGGGCCGGGCGGCCGGTCGCTGGTGGCGATCGGCGCGACCGTTGTCTGATGGCGCGGACGTCGGGCGGGCTCCGCCGGTCTCGCCGGTGCGCACCCCCGGGGGCCCGCCGCCCCCTCGGCCCGGCAGGCCACGGGGCGGCGCGAGACGCCGAATCCCGTGTCGGCCGGGGGGCCGCACGAATCCGCCCGGAGAGCACGTTGCGGTGCTCCCGGTCTGGAACTTCAGCGACTGTAAGAACAGGCCGCGCCCGATTGGGTACTCACGGTGACCACGAGAAGGACTGTGACCGGATCGTTACATTCGCCCCACTCTCGCGCCCGATCACTCGGTCGCCGGCACCACCAGCGCCGCGGTGGCCTCCACGACCGTCACCGGCGGCTCGAGGACCCGCGCCGCCGACGGACCACGCTCGGGCTCGGCCCGTGCCACGACCCGGGCGGTGCAGCGCAGCTCCCGGCTGCGGCGGCCGATGCCGACCACCTCGGCGGTCGCCTCCAGCACGTCGCCGGCGCGGACGGGACCGAGGAACCGCACCTCGGAGTACCCGGCCAGCAGTCCCTCGTCGCCGTCCATCCGGATGGCGACCTCGGTGGCGACGTCCCCGAACAGGCCGAGGGTGTACGCGCCGTCGACCAGCGAGCCACCGTAGTGGGCGTGCGCGTAGGGCACGTACCGGCGGTGGGTGACCGTGAGACCCAGTCGTGGGTCGGGGCTGGTCATGCGGGCTCCTTCTCAGGGGCGGGCTGGGTGGGAGGCGTGACCAGCGCGTGCACGAGGTAGCTGGCGACCTCGCCGGGCGTCGTCCCCCGGCCGAAGACCTTGTCCACGCCGAGTTCGGCGGTCATCGCGGGGTCGAACCGGGGGCCGCCGACCACCAGCAGCGGCCGGTCCTCCCCCATCGCCTCGCGGAAGGCGGCGGCGAGCTCGCGGGTGTTGCGGAGGTGGGCGTCCTTCTGGGTGACGACCTGGGAGACGAGGACGGCGTCGGCGCGGTCGGCCCGGGCGCGGCTGACGAGCTCCGGGACGGTGACCTGGGCGCCGAGATTCGTCACGGCCATCTCCCGGTAGTACTCCAGGCCCTTCTCCCCCGCGAAGCCCTTGACGTTGAGGATCGCGTCGATGCCGACGGTGTGTGCGTCGGTGCCGATGCAGGCCCCGAGGACGACGAGCTCGCGGTGCAGCCGTCCCTTGATCGCGCTGTTGACCTCCGAGGAGGACAGCAGCGGGTAGGCGCGCTCCTCCACGTGCACCTCGTCGAGGTCGACAAGGTGGCGGACGCTGCCGTAGACGACGAAGAACGTGTAGCCGCTGTCGATGGCGTGGCTGTGCACGACCGTCGCCGGCTCGATGCCCATCTTGGTCGCCAGCTGCAGCGCGGCGCCCTCGGCCTTCGGGCCCATCGGCACGGGCAGCGTGAACGACGTCTGCACCATCCCGTCGCCGGTCGTGTCGCCGTAGGGACGGACGATCGATCCGTCAGGCACGGGCTACCTCCGGCTGGAGCAGTTCGAGAGCCGGGTTGTAGGCGTCGGGGCCGAGCTCGACGACGCCGTCCAGACCCTTGCCGCCGTCGGCCGGCCGCTTGGTGATGCCGAACGTGCCGTCGGCGATGGCCTGGATCAGGCCCTCGGGGTGGTCGGCGATGCGGCCGAGCAGGTCGACGGCCTCGGTGAGCACGGTGTGCGCGCGTCGGTCGATGAACCCGCCCGGCGGCGGCGCGAAGTCCTCGGCGAGGTTGCCGGCCGCGTTGAGCACATAGCGGACGTTGCGCAGGGCCAGGTCGCGGTCGGAGAGCCACGGCGTGACGACGGCCTCGGTCATCATCCCGACCAGCAGGATGCCCTGGCCGGTGAGCGCCCCGGCCAGGTTGAAGAACCCGTCGAGCAGGTAGCCGCGGAAGACGTCGCCGGTCATGTGCTTGGTCGGCGGCATCCACTTCAGCGGCGCGTCCGGGAAGAGCGAGCGGGCCAGGAGGGCGTGGGCGAGCTCCAGCCGGAAGGAGTCCGGCCGGTCGGGCTCGATCTCGAAGGCGTGCCCGAGTCCGAGCTGCCAGTCCTCGAGACCCGCCTCGTGCGCGAGGGTCTCGTTGAGCAGCTGGCTGACCGTGACCGTGTGGGCCTCGTCGACGGCGTCGGCGGTCGTGAGGTAGTTGTCCTCGCCGGTGTTGATGATGATCCCGGCCCGGGCGTGCACCATCCGGCTGAACCGCTGATCGACGAAGGTGCGCTGCGGGTTGATGTCGCGGAAGAGGATCCCGTACATCGCGTCGTTGAGCATCATGTCCAGCCGCTCGAGGCCGGCCAGGACAGCGATCTCGGGCATGCACAGCCCGGACGCGTAGTTGGTCAGCCGGACGTAGCGGCCCAGCTCCGCGCTGACGTCGTCCAGGGCAGCTCGCATCAGGCGGAAGTTCTCCTGGGTGGCGTACGTGCCGGCGTAGCCGGTGCGGGTCGCCCCCTCGGGCACGTAGTCCAGCAGCGACTGGCCGGTCGAGCGGATGACGGCGATGACGTCGGCCCCGGCGCGGGCGGCGGCCTGCGCCTGTGGGATGTCCTCGTAGATGTCGCCGGTCGCGACGATCAGGTAGATCCAGGGCCGGCGCGGCGGGTCGCCGTGCGTCGCGACCAGGTCCTCGCGCCGGTGGCGGTTGCCGTCGATGCGGGCGATCCCCGCGGCGGCGGCGGCGTGCGCGGCCTCCCGCGCCCGCTCGGCTTGCATGCCTTCGGGCAGCGAGAAGCGCGCCGTCCCCGCGCCGACCTGCTCGGCCAGGGCGTGCAGGTCGGGTGCGGCGCCGGAGGCGAGTGCGTGCCATACGGGCAGCGCCACTCCGGACTCCAGGCCGACCTGGTCGCGGACGCCGTCGACCACCCGGTTGACCCAGGGGACGCGGTCGATAGCTCCCTCACCCGCCCCGGCGCCCTCCCCTGTCACGGGGTCGGTGCCGGTGAGCCCGGCCAGCCGCAGCACGGCCCGCTCGACGGAGACGGTGGTGTGCCGGTGGGCGAGGTCGACGACCGGCTGGGCGGCCCGGGCGGCGAGCGCCCGCGCCCGGGCGACGAGGGTCGGGTCGAGGGACAGCGTGCTCATCGCGC
>JAOPUS010000284.1 GCA_025963345.1 Blastococcus sp.
AACGAAGGAGAACGCTGTGCAGATTCTCGGCCTCATCGTGGTCGGCCTCATCATCGGCGCCCTCGCCCGGCTCATCAAGCCCGGTAAGCAGCGTCTGAGCATCCTCATGACGCTCGTGCTGGGCGTCGTCGGTGCGATCATCGGCGGGCTGATCGGCCACCTGTTCAACCGCAACACAGGCATCTTCGAGCTCAACGTCGTCGGGTTCATCATTGCGGTCATCGCCGCCGTGCTGCTGATCGGCGTGGCTGAGGGTGTCTCCGGCGGCCGGCGCGGCGCCGTCCGCTGATCCGTCTCCCGGGGGACCCGGGCGAGCTCAGAGCTCGACCGAGTCCCCCGGGACCAGCCGGCTGTAGGGCGTGGGCGTTCCCGGTCCCTTCTCGCTCAGCAGCCCGCCGACGACGGCCAGCCCGTTGTCGTTGAGCAGCCCGTCGTGGACTGCGTACGCCTGGTCGGCGTCCACGGCCCGCAGGTAGTCGATGACCTCGGAGATCTTCGACCATGGCGCATGCAGCGGCAGCAGGAGCGTCGCGACCGGCTCGTCCGGCACCGTCAGTGCATCGCCGGGATGGAAGACCTGGCCGCCGATGAGGAACCCGACGTTCGCGATCCGCGGTATATCGGGGTGGATCTCGGCGTGCAGTTCCCCGTACACGCGCACGTCCAGGCCGGCCACCGACACGGCGTCGCCGTTACCCACGACGTGCACCCGGCCGCCGAGCCCCTCCAGTTGTGCCGCCACCGACTTGTTCGTCCACACCTCGAGCGCGGGATCGGCGTCCAGGGCCGCCCGGAGCCGCTGCGGCTCGAAGTGGTCGGCGTGCTCGTGGGTGATCAGCACGGCGGTGGCACCCTCGAGCGCCGCCGGGTCGGTGAATACCCCGGGATCGACGACGATCCGCTGGTCCCCGTAGCCGAGGACGACGCAGGCATGGCCCTGTTTGGTCAGCTCCATGACTGCATCCTGCACCCGGGCCGGGCAGCGCGCGCGTCCCGTCCCGCTCTCATCCCTCGGAGTGAGAGGAGCGGGCTGACCCGTAACCCGGGACCGTCGTTCTGCCGACCGTCAACCCATGATCGTGCAGACGACCGTGTACGCAGCGGCGCGCAGTCGCGCCCATGGGCCCACCGCCGAGATGTGGCACGCCGTCGAGGTGCACCGCCCGCCGGCGGAGGTCGACGGGGCGTGCGAGCTCACGCTCTGCGGCTCGCTGGCGCGGGTCTCCACCGAGCAGCGGTGGCCGGTGGCTGCCCGCGACGTCTGCCCGGCCTGCGCCATCCTCTCCTGCTGTTGAAGGACCCCGCTGCCCCCCACCGCTCGCAGGCTCGCGGCGGGGCCCTGCAGCGGGGCCACTGACGCCCTGTCGCCGGGTGGGGGGACCTCGCCCCGACGGCAGGTGCACGCTTCGGGCTCAGTGCCCGGTGAACTCCGGTGACCGCTTCTCCAGGAAGGCCTCGACCGCCTCGAGGTGGTCGTGGGTCCGGCCGAGTTCGGACTGCAGTCGCGCCTCGAGCGCCAGCGTGTCCTCGAGCGAGTCGGTGGCCGCGGTCGCGAGCACGGTCTTCACGGCGCGGAAGGCCGCGGTCGGGCCCGTGGCCAGCCGTTCGGCGAGCGCCTGCGCCTCGGCGAGCACCTGCTCGGCCGGGACGACGCGGTGCACCAGCCCCCACTGCTCGGCGGTCTCGGCGGTGAACGGATCGGGCGTCAGCAGCAGCTGAGCCGCCCGCGACCCGCCCACGCTGTGCACCAGCCGGGAGGCCAGCGCCGAGTCGCTGGACAGCCCGACGCCGGTGAACGCCGTGGTGAACTTTGCTCCCGCGGCGGCGACCCTGAGGTCGCCGGCGAGCGCGATCCCCAGCCCCGCTCCGGCGCACGCGCCGTTGATGGCGACGACGACGGGCACCCGGAGACCGGCCAGCGCCAGGATCAGCGGGTTGTACTCGTCGACCACCACGTTCAGCGAGGTGGCCGCGTTGCCGCGCAGCGACTCCAGGTGCTCCGCGAGGTCCTGGCCGACGCAGAAGGCGCGGCCCGTGCCGGTGATCAGCACCGCGCGGACCGACTCATCGGCCGCCACGGCCTCGACCTCGGCCAGCAGCTCGGTCCGCAGCGCGGAGGAGAGCGCCGGCCGCAGCAGCGTCAGGGTGGCCACCCCGCCGGCGTCGTCCCTGGACACGGTCTCGGACATCGGCGTCCCACCTCTCGCACAGTTCGGGGGGAGTCCCCGCCTCGGCCGTCACCTTGACAGACCCCCCGAGCCGCGCGAGGCCGGGCCCCCCGGACTCAGCCGGACGCGGGCTGGTCCCGGAGCTCGCGGCGGAGGATCTTGCCGGTGACCGTCTTGGGCAGCTCGTCGATGATCTCGATCTGCCTCGGGTACTTGTAGGCGGCCATGCGCTCCTTGCAGTGCGCGATGAGCTCCTCCGTCGTCGCTTGCGCGCCCGCCTTGAGGCTGACGAACGCCTTCACGGTCTCCCCGCGCTTCTCGTCCGGGATGCCGATGACGGCGGACTCGCGCACGGCCGGGTGCTCGGCCAGGACGTCCTCGACCTCCCGTGGCCAGACCTTGTAGCCCGAGGCGTTGATCATGTCCTTCTTGCGGTCGACGATGAACACCCAGCCCTCGGGGTTCATGAAGCCGACGTCGCCGCTCTTGAGCGCCCCACCGGGCAGGTTGGCCGCCGTCTCCTCCGGTTTGCCCCAGTAGCCGGCGACGACCTGCGGCCCGTCGGCGACGATCTCGCCGATCTCGCCCAGCGGCAGGTCCTGCCCGTCGTCGTCCTGGATGCGGACGATGGTGTTCGGCGCCGGCACCCCGACCGACAGCGCGCCGGACGTCGGGTCGACCGGCGACGGCGAGCCGAACGGTGTCACCGTCATCGGAGAAGTGGTCTCGGTCAGACCGTAGGCGTTGTGCACCTGCGTGCCCGTGGCCTCCAGGAACGCCTTCTCGGCGGTCGGGGAGATCGCCGCACCACCGGAGTACACCGAGGTGAACGAGGAGAAGTGGTCCTTGGTGAACCCCGGTGCATGGAGCACGGCGTTGAACGCCGTGATGGCCCCGATGGTGAACGTCGGCCGGTGCTCGAGGAGAGCGTCGAGGACCACCTGCGGCTCGAACCGGTAGGCGAGGACCAGCGGAGCCGGGACGAGCATGCTCACCGCGATGTGCCCGATGAGCCCGGTGATGTGGAACAGCGGGGCGATGCCGAAGATCGCGCCGCCCCGTCCGGCCCGGACCCAGTCGCGGTAGACCTGGGCGGTGAAGACCACGTTGCGGTGGGTGTTCATCGCGCCCTTGGGCACCCCGGTGGTCCCGGACGTGTAGGTGAGGAACGCGACGTCGTCCGGCGTGAGCGCGA
>JAOPUS010000304.1 GCA_025963345.1 Blastococcus sp.
GCCGAGTTCGACCGGCTCACGGGCCTGGGGGTCATCTTCACGCAGGAGCCGGTCGCCATGGGTCCCGTGACCACGGCCGTGCTCGACGACACCTGCGGCAACCTCATCCAGATCGCCAGCATGTGAACGGTGCGATCGTAGGTTCCGGTCGTCGCTTCCGGTCCTAGGTTCCAGAACCATGAACGCTGCGGTCTCGGTCGCCGGCCTGGTCAAGACGTTCGGTGCGACCCGCGCGCTCGACGGCCTCGACCTGGAGGTCGCCACCGGCGAGGTGCACGGCTTCCTCGGCCCCAACGGATCGGGGAAGTCGACCACCATCCGCGTGCTCCTGGGCCTGTTGCGCGCCGACTCCGGCACCGTCCGGTTGCTGGACGGCGACCCGTGGCGGGACGCGGTCGCGCTGCACCGCCGGCTGGCGTACGTGCCGGGCGACGTGACGCTCTGGCCGGGGATCAGCGGCGGGGAGACCATCGACCTGCTCGGCCGGCTCCATGGCGGCCTGGACCCGGCCCGGCGGGCCGACCTGCTCGAGCGCTTCGACCTCGATCCGAGGAAGAAGGCCCGCAGCTACTCGAAGGGCAACCGGCAGAAGGTCGCGCTGGTGGCTGCCCTGGCCTCGGACGCCGAACTGCTGATCCTCGACGAGCCGACGTCCGGCCTCGACCCGCTCATGGAGGCGGTGTTCCAGGAGAACATCCGGGAGGTCCGCGCCCAGGGCCGCACGGTGCTGCTGTCGAGCCACATCCTGGCCGAGGCCGAGGCGCTCTGTGACCGGGTCAGCATCATCCGGCACGGCCGCACCGTGCAGAGCGGCAGCCTGAGCGAGCTGCGCCACCTCACCCGCACCTCGATCGCGGCCGAGACCGCGCGTCCGGTCACCGGCCTCGAGTCGCTGCCCGGCGTGCACGATCCCGCTGTCCGGGACGGCCGGGTGCGGTTCGACGTCGACACCGACCATCTGGACGACGCCCTCCGGCACCTGGCCGGCTTCGGCGTCCGGTCCCTGCGCAGCGCCCCACCCACGCTGGAAGAGCTCTTCCTGCGCCACTACGGCGACGAACTGGCCGAGGACGGCGTTCCTCTCGCGGCGCCGGGCCGGCCGTGAGCCTCGCGCACCCGGACCTGGCCGGGACCGGCGCGCTCGTTCGTTTCGCGCTGCGTCGCGACCGGCTGCGGCTGCCGCTGTGGGTCGCCCTCGGGGCCGGGCTGGTCGCCTCGCAGTCGGTCTCCAGCCAGACGCTGTACGACTCCCCCGTCGCCCTCGCGGCGTACCGGGCCTCGGTCGGCAGCAATGCGGCGACCATCGCGTTCGCGGGGCCGCCCGTGGGCCTGGACACGGTGGCCGGTGCGGTCGCCTTCGAGATCTCCGCGTCGGTCATGCTCGCCGCCGCGCTCATGGCGATGTTCACGACGGGCCGGCACACCCGCGCCGACGAGGAGGCCGGCCGCACCGAACTCGTCCGCTCCGCCCGGGTCGGCCGGCACGCCCCGCTGGTCGCGGCGGTGGTCGTGTCCTCGCTGGCCTGCGTCGCGACGGCGCTCGCGATCGGCCTGGTCGCGACGGCGACGGGACTACCCGTGCTGGGATCGTTCCTGCTGGGCGCCTCGGTGGGCGCCTGCGGCCTGGTCTTCACCGGCATCGCCGCCGTCGCCGCCCAGGTGAGCGAGTCCACCCGGTCGACGTACGGGCTCGTGGGTGCGCTCTTCGGCGTCGCCTTCGTACTCCGGGCAGCGGGCGACATCAACGGGAGCCGGCTCTCCTGGGCCTCACCCGTCGGCTGGGCCCAGGCCGTGCACCCGTTCTCCGACAACCGCTGGTTCCCCCTGCTGCTCTGCCTGGTCGCGACCGGTGCCCTGGTCGCGGTGGCGATGACGCTGCTCGACCACCGCGACCTCGGCTCCGGGCTGCTGCCCGCCCGGCCGGGCCCGCCGACGGCGGGGTGGTTGCTCAGTTCCCCGCTGGGGCTCGCGGTCCGGCTGCAGCGGGGCGCGCTGATCGCCTGGACGGTCAGCCTCGCGCTGCTCGGCGCCGTGTACGGCGGGGTGGGGGAGGCGGTCGAGACCCTGTTCGCCGACAACCCCCAGGCCCAGATCTTCTTCCCCGGGACCTCGTCGGCCGGGCTGGTGGACGCCTACCTCGCGACGATCTTCGCCTTCGAGGCCCTGCTCGCCGCCGCCTTCGCGGTCTCCTCGGTGCTCCGGGCCCGCGCCGAGGAGGCGTCCGGCCGGGCCGAGCCGGTCCTGGCCACGGCGACGAGCCGCTCCGCGTGGCTGGGCGGGCACGTGACCGTCGCCCTGCTGGGCTCGGCGCTCCTGATCGCGGCCTCGGGCGCGTGCACCGCGCTGGTCCGGGCGGTGGCGACCGGCGAGGGCAGCGCGTTCGGCCGGCTGTTCGCTGCCTCTCTCGCCTACGTGCCGGCCGTCTGGGTCCTCGCGGGGGTCACGGTGGCCCTGTTCGGGCTCGTGCCCAGGGCGGCGGCCGGCCTGGCCTGGGGGATGGTGGCCTACGTGCTGGTCGTCACCATGCTCGCCCGGGGACTGGACTGGCCGGCATGGGTGGACGACCTGTCACCGATCTCCTGGACGCCCCTGGCGCCGATCGAGTCGTGGACGGCCTCGGCGGCCGCCGGGCTGGGAGCGGTCGCCGTCGGGCTGCTCGCCGTCGGCTTCGGCGCTTTCCTGCACCGCGACCTCAGCACCGGCTGAGTCGGTCGGTTCAGCCGTTCCTCGTCGGCGGCTCGCCGGCGGCCAGGGCCTCCTGGGCCTTGGCCGCGTCGTAGGCGCAGGCATCGCCGACGTCGGCCGCCGGGTCCGCCGGCGTCGTCGGAGCGTCCGCGCCCGTGGTGGACGCGGCCGGGGCACTGCTCGCGGGAGCAGGCGACGTCCGGGTGTCGGACGCCGGCGCCAGCGCGTTGTGCACGATCTGGCGCATCTGGTCGTAGTCCGGGTAGGCCGGGTCGATCAGGCTGGGGTCGAAGACGACGCTGCGGGTGGTCGCGTCCTTGACGAGGAACGCGAGATCCACGAAGTCGCCCAGCGCGGACCGGGGGATGTCGGTGCTGACGATGTCCTGGGTGGTCGCAGCAATGTCCTGGTACTGCTGGAGCAGCGTCACCGGGTCCGCGGCCTTGATGATCGCGTCGATCGTGCAGCGCTGCCGGGCCATGCGGTCGTAGTCGGTGAGCCCGAACCGGCCGCGGGCGAAAGCGAGGGCCGTGGCACCGTCCATGTGCTGGTTCGGCCCGGGCGCGATGTAGGCGTCGGGCAGCGTGCCGATCGAGGGCTCGCCCCCCACGGGCACGTAGTAGTTGACGTTCACCGTGATGCCGCCCAGCGCGTCGACCAGTCGGCTGAACCCGTCGAGGTTGACCAGCACGTAGTAGTCGAGCTTCAGCCCGAGTGCCTCGCCCACACCCAGCTTGAGGAAGTCGGCGCCGGGGTTGTCGGTGGGTCCGAGGATGTCGGGGTACTCCGCCGGGCCGTTGCGGTAGACGGCGTTGAGCAGGCTCTCGCTCTCGCTCCCGGCCTGGAAGCCGTCCGGGTAGACCTGGGCCAGCGGGCTGTCCGCCGGGAACGGCAGGTTCTCCAGGTTGCGCGGCAGGCTGAACAGCGTCGTGTCACCGGTGGCGGTGTCGATGCTCGCGACGATGACGGTGTCGGTGCGCACGCCGTCGCGGCCCTCCCCGCCGTCACCGCCGAGCAGCAGGACGTTGACCCGCGCCTGGTCGCCGAACGGGTCAGGGGTGTTGACGACGGTCGCGGACTTCCCGTTGTCGTCGAAGACCCCGGCGATCAGGTCGCGCTGGGCCACGGCCAGCCGGCCCGCAACGACCGCCGGCGCGGCGACGACCGCGACCAGCAGGAGGACGACGACGGCGCCGAGCACGTGCTGCCCGCGTCCGACCCGGGACGGCAGCAGCATCCGGTAGCCGGCGACGACGACCACGATCCAGAGGAAGGCGACCAGCGCGATCCCGCCGATGACCCAGAGCAGGGCACCGGTGTCGACCGCGGTGCGGACCGCCGTCCGCCGTCCGCCCGTGGCCAGCCAGACCCCGCCGCCGACGAGGAGCAGGAACAGCAGGAGGGTGATCGTCCCGAGGATGCGGCGCCCGGCGGCGAGGAACGCCGTCCCGGGGACGACGGCTCCGAGGGCCGTCCAGCCCAGCGCGGAACCGAAGCTCCGCTCGGCCCGCCGTCGTCCGCGGCTCGGCGGACGAGCCGTGGCACCTCCCGCAGAGGACGTGTCGGAAGGCTGGCTCACGCGCCGTCCGTCGCTCGGCGCCGCCTGGTCATCCGGCCATGGTCCCACCGAACCGCCAGGTGGCGGCGCCTGAACGGATGCTCCGAGCCGGCTGGGGGTCCCTGCGGCGCCGCCGTCGTCCGGAATCGAGGGCCGCGGAAGGGGTGAGCGGCGCCTCCTCGGGGAAACCCCCCATGGACACCGACCGTTGGTTACGGCAGCGTAGGTTACGCAGGCGTAGGTCGCGTCGAGCCTCCGGAGGTTTCCCATGTCCCAGACACCCCCGCACGCCGCAGTGCTGACCGAGCTCGAGCCGGTGGTCGCCCAGAATCTGGACCGCCACCTGGCGATCGCCAAGGAATGGCATCCGCACGACTACGTCCCGTGGGACGAGGGGCGGAACTTCGCCTTCCTGGGCGGGGAGGACTGGTCGCCCGAGCAGTCGCGGCTGGACGAGACGGCGAAGGCCGCGATGTTCGTCAACCTGCTCACCGAGGACAACCTGCCCAGCTACCACCGGGAGATCGCCACCCGGTTCGGCCGCGACGGCGCGTGGGGCACCTGGGTCGGCCGTTGGACGGCGGAAGAGGGCCGGCATGGGGTGGCGCTGCGGGACTATCTGGTGGTCACCCGCGGTGTCGACCCGGTCGAGCTCGAGCGCGCCCGGATCGACTACATGACCACCGGCTACGACTCCGGCGACAAGACCCCGCTCGAGGCCGTCGCCTACGTCTCGTTCCAGGAACTGGCCACCCGGGTGTCGCACCGGAACACGGGCAAGGCGACCGGTGACCCGATCGCGGACAAGCTGCTGGCCCGCATCGCCACCGACGAGAACCTGCACATGATCTTCTACCGGAACCTCGTGACGGCGGCCTTCGACATCAATCCCGACGAGATGATGCGCGCGGTGGCCAACGAGGTCATCAACTTCGAGATGCCCGGCGCCAACATGGCGAACTTCCGGAAGAACTCGGTCATCATCGCCAAGGCCGGTATCTACGACCTGCGCCTGCACCACGACGAGGTCGTCAGCCCGATCCTGCGCACCTGGAAGGTGTTCGAGCGCACCGACTTCGGCCCCGAGGGCGAGAAGGCGCGGGAGGAGCTGGCCCAGTTCCTCGTCGGCCTCGACGCCCAGGCGACGAAGTTCGTCGAGAGCCGGGAGCGGATGCGCGCCCGGATCGCGGCCCGCGGCGAGGTCCCCGTCCAGGTCTGAAAGAGGACCACCCTGCCCCCCCGGCAGGGCGGCCGTTCGAGCGGGCGTCCGTACTCTGGCCTCCCGTGCGGATCGCCACCTGGAACGTCAACTCCATCCGCAGCCGTGCCGACCGGGTGGCGGCCTTCCTGCAGCGGCACGACGTCGACGTCCTCGCCCTCCAGGAGACCAAGTGCCGGGACGACCAGTTCCCGGAGATGATGTTCAGCGCCCTCGGCTACGAGGTCGCGCACGTCGGCTACTCGCAGTGGAACGGCGTCGCCATCCTGTCCCGCGTGGGGCTGGAGGACGTCACGGTCGGTTTCCCCGGCCAGCCCGGCTGGGGTGAGGAGCCCGGTGCCGAGGCCCGGGCGATCGGCGCCACCTGCGGCGGCGTCCGGGTGTGGAGCCTGTACGTGCCCAACGGCCGCACGCTGAGCGATCCGCACTACACCTACAAGCTCCAGTGGCTCGAGGCCCTGCGGACGACGGCCGACGGCTGGCTGACCGAGGACCCGGCGGCGCAGGTCGCGCTGGTCGGCGACTGGAACATCGCGCCGGAGAACGACGACGTGTGGGACATGACCGTGTTCTCGCACTCGACGCACGTCTCCCCGCCCGAGCGCGCGGCCTTCCGCGGCGTCGTCGAGGCCGGGTACTCCGACGTCGTCCGCCCGTACACGCCCGGGCCGGGCGTCTACACCTACTGGGACTACACG
>JAOPUS010000350.1 GCA_025963345.1 Blastococcus sp.
GGCGATCGAGGCGACGATCCGGATCGGCCTGGCGCTGGGCTCCGAGATCGCCTCCTGGTGCCGTTTCGCGCGGAAGAACTACTTCTACCCCGACATCCCCAAGGGCTTCCAGACCACGCAGTACGACGAGCCGTTCAGCACCGCAGGCCACCTGGACGTCGAGGTCGACGGCGAGACCTACCGCGTGGAGATCGAGCGGGAGCACCTGGAGGAGGACACCGGCAAGAACCTGCATGACGGGGGCGCCACCGGTCGCAACCACGGCGCCGACCACTCGCTGATCGACTACAACCGGGCCGGCATCCCGCTCGTCGAGATCGTCACCCGGCCGATCCCCGGAACCGGCGCCAAGGCCCCTGAAGTGGCCAAGGCGTACGTCGCCGAGCTGCGCGAGATCCTGCTGGCGCTCGGCGTCTCCGAGGTCAAGATGGAGCAGGGCAACCTGCGCTGCGACGTCAACGTCTCGCTCGCGCCGATCGGCAGCCTCGAGTGGGGCACCCGCACCGAGACCAAGAACGTGAACTCGCTGCGCTCGGTCGAGCGGGCCGTGCGCTACGAGATGCGCCGCCAGGCCGCCGTCCTGGATGAGGGCGGCCGGATCGTGCAGGAGACCCGGCACTTCCACGAGGACACCGGCAGCACTTCGCCCGGTCGGAGCAAGGAGGAGGCGACCGACTACCGGTACTTCCCCGAGCCCGACCTGGTGCCGATCGCCCCCGACGAGGAGTGGGTGGAGAAGCTCGCCGCGGCCCTGCCCGAGCTGCCGGCGGCCCGCCGGACGCGGTTGTCGGAGGAGTGGGGGATCGCGCCGACCGAGATGGCCTGGCTCGTCAACGCCGGCGCGGTCGAGCTCGTCGGCGACACCGTCGCGGCCGGAGCCACGCCGGCCGATGCCCGCAAGTGGTGGCTGGGCGAGCTGGCCCGCCGCGCCAACGACGCCGGCGTGGAGCTGGCCGAGCTCGCCGTGACCCCGGCCCAGGTGGCCGAGATCGTCAGCCTCGTCGCTGCCGGCACGATCAACGACCAGCTGGCCCGGCAGGCCCTCGACGGCGTGCTGGCCGGCGAGGGGAACCCCGGGCAGGTCGTGGAGGCGCGCGGTCTGGCCGTCATGGGTGAGTCCGACGAGCTGGTCGCCGCCGTGGACGCCGCGATCGAGGGCAACCCCGACGTCGCCGAGAAGGTCCGCGGCGGCAAGGTGCAGGCCATCGGCGCCCTGGTCGGTGCGGTCATGAAGACCACCCGCGGCAAGGCCGACGCGGCCACCGTCAAGCGGATGCTCGAGGAACGCTTGACGGCAGGCTGACGGTCGTCCCCGGTGCGGGCCCCGAGGGCTCCCGCCGGGGACGACAGAACAGCTCAGCTCATCTGGGGTACGGCACCTGGCCGCGGTGCGGTCCGGAGGACCGCAGTGTCACAGCGGGGAGTTGCCGGTCGAGGTCGGCGGCTGGATGCGCAACACCTTGTCGTCGTCCCCGCCCGGCGTCCCGATGCCGTCGCGGTTGGACGTGGTGATCCAGAGGGCGCCCTGCGGGTCGAGCACCACGGTGCGGAGCCGGCCGTACTGGCCGGTGAGGAAGTCCTCGGGCTTCCCGGTCACCGTCCCGGTCCCGTCGACGACGAGCGTACGCACGCGCTCGCCGTCCATGGCGCCGAGGAACACCCCGCCGGTCGCGGCCGCACAGCCGCCGAGGCCGCCCTCGTCGGCAGGGATCTCGGCCACCGGGCGTGTCCCCCGCGGAGCGCCGTAGTTGCCGCCGTCGGTGATCGCGTTCAGTTCGTCCGGTCCGTCGAGCGTGGCATCGGTGGCGTACAGGGCTGCGGTCGGGTCGGCCCCGTTCTGGCACAGCGCCGTGATGTCGCGGTGACCGCGGCTGTACACCGGCGAGGCGCCCACCGCGCGGCCGAAGACGTCGATCCGCAGGACCTTGCCGGCCAGCGAGTTCGGGTCGCGGGCCAGCGCGGGATTCCCGGTGTCGCCGGTGCCGACGAAGAGCGTGCCGTCGGCGCCGAAGAGCAGGGCGCCGCCGTTGTCGGTCTCTCCACGGGGGATGCCGGTGAGCACCGGGTTCGGCGTGCCGCCCAGCGGGAAGCGGACGACACGGTTGTCGGTGGCCGTGGACAGGTAGGCGTAGAGCAGCCCGTCCTCGAGGTAGGTGGGGGAGAGGGCCAGCCCGAGCAGTCCGCCGTCGCCGGTCGTGTCGACGCCCGGGACCGTCATGAGCTCCCGCGCGGGGGACCGGTCCGGGAAGACGTGCAGGAGACGGCCGGTCTCCCGCTCGCCGACGATCGCGCTGCCGTCGGTCAGGACCACCAGGCCGGTCGGCACGTTCAGGCCGGAGGCCACGACGTTGGGGTCGCCGCCGTCCTGGCCCGATCCCGGCTGGGCGGGGTCGCCCGGCACCGGCGCCTGGGAGGTCGGCGGCCCGACCTCGGGGGGAGCGCCCTCGGGGAGGGGGCGGAAGGGGCCGGCGGGGTGGTAGCCGTCGTTGCCGCAACCGGCGAGCACGGCGCCGGTGAGCAGGACGGCCAGAAGTCGCGACGTCCGCACTCCCGCCCGTCGCCGCACGGCTTCAGAGTACGTGCGTCGCGTGGTGCTCCGGCGGTTTCCCGGAGGGTCCGGCGGGCGGCCTAGGGTGAGCGTCCGTGGCGCGTCTGAACCTCGACCCCGACGAACCGCTCCACGTGCTGGTGCCCTCCCGCGCCATCGCGGCGGCGGTGGAAGCGCTCTCGCCCCGCGTCCGTGCCCATCGGGTCGATCCCGCCGACGGTGCACCGACCGGGGACGCCGCCGGCGCCCAGGTGTGGGTGCCCCGAGGCGGCGGTGCGGAGATCCCGGACAACGGGTTCCTCGAGGGCCTGCCGCGGCTGCAGTTGGTCCAGTTGCTGAGCGCCGGCGCCGAGCGGTTCGCCGGCCGGCTGCCCGACGGGGTGCTGCTGTGCAACGCCCGCGGGGCGCACACCCCGTCGACCGCCGAATGGGCCGTCACGGCGACGCTGGCCGCACAGCGCGGCATTCCGCACTTCGTCCGTGAGCAGGACGCCGGGCGTTGGTCGTCCGCGACGTTCTCCTCGCTCGTGGGTGCCCGCGTCCTCGTCGTGGGCGCCGGTGACATCGGGACGACGATCGGCCGGATGCTCGCCGGCTTCGACGTCGAGCTGACCTACGTGGCCCGCACCGCGCGGGACGGCGTCCGCTCGACCGCGGAGCTCCCGCAGTTGCTGCCGCACGCCGACGTGGTGATCCTCATCGTCCCCGTGACGCCGGAGACCACCGGCATGGTCGACGCACGCTTCCTCGCCGCGATGGCCGACGGCGCACTGCTGGTCAACGCCGCGCGTGGGGTCGTGGTCGACACCGACGCGCTCCTCGCCGAGCTCACCGCGGGCCGGCTGCGCGCGGCCCTCGACGTCACCGACCCCGAACCGCTTCCGGAGGGGCATCCGCTGTGGTCGGCGCCGGGCCTGCTGCTGACGCCGCACGTGGCGGGAGCCGTGCCGGACACCAACGCACGTGCCGCCGCCGCGGTCACCGACCAGCTGGCGCGGGTGCTCGCGGGGCAGCCGCTGGTCAATGTCGTCGACCGTTACTGACGGCTCAGGCCGGCGGCTGAGGGACGTCGATCCGGCCGCTGGAGAGTGCCGCCAGGCGGGGGAGATCGCGGGCCCGCATCACCGGCACGCGCACCTCGGTGCCGCGGGTGGTGACGAGCCACAGCTCGCCGCGAGGCGCTACCCGGATGCCGGCCAGCTCGCTCCACGGCACACGCCGCTCCCCGGCCAGGGACCGCACCGTCAGCCCGTCGTCGGCGATGTCCACGCCCACCCGCAGCACCCAGATGGCGACGGCCAGGGGAATCAGCAGCAGGACGGGGGTCCAGGGCGCGGCGAAGGCCAGCGGGACCACGCACAGCGCCAGGAGCCCGACGGGGAAGAGTGCGGTCCGGTTCATCCGCAGGCGGGCAGGGGAGTCCACGGCGGGCCATTCTCCCACCCGTGCCGGATCGGTCTCGTGCCCGCGGCCTAGCATTCTGGTTCGTGACGACCGTCGAGGACCGCCCCACCGGTGACCAGGCCGACAGCCAGACGCGCAGCCCGCTCAAGCCGCGCAGCTGGGAGGTGACCGACGGCGACACCAAGGCCCCGGCCCGGGCCATGCTCCGCGCCGTCGGCATGGGCGACGACGACTTCGCCAAGCCGCAGATCGGCGTCGCGTCGTCCTGGAACGAGATCACCCCCTGCAACCTCTCCCTGGACCGGCTGGCCAAGCGGGCCAAGGAGGGGGTGTTCGCCGCCGGCGGCTTCCCGCTGGAGTTCGGCACCATCTCGGTCTCCGACGGCATCTCCATGGGCCACGAGGGCATGCGCGCCTCGCTGGTCTCCCGCGAGGTCATCGCCGACTCGGTCGAGACGGTGATGTTCGCCGAGCGACTGGACGGCTCGGTGCTGCTGGCGGGCTGCGACAAGTCGCTGCCGGGCATGCTGATGGCCGCCGCCCGGCTGGACCTGGCCAGCGTCTTCCTCTACTCCGGGTCCACGATGCCCGGCAAGCTCGGCGACCGTGACCTGACGATCATCGATGTCTTCGAGGCCGTCGGGGCCTGCGCCCGCGGGCTGATCACCCGCGACGAGCTGACTGCCATCGAGAAGGCCGCCTGCCCCGGTCAGGGATCGTGCGGCGGCATGTACACCGCGAACACGATGGCCAGCGTCGCCGAGGCGCTGGGCATGGCGCTCCCCGGCAGTGCCGCTCCGCCGGCGCCCGACAGCCGTCGCGACGCCTTCGCCGTCGCCTCGGGCGAGGCCGTCGTCAACATGCTGCGCAAGGGCATCACCGCGCGGCAGATCATGACCAAGGACGCCTTCGAGAACGCGATCACCGTCGTCATGGCGCTCGGTGGCTCGACCAACGCGGTGCTGCACCTGATGGCGATCGCCTACGAGGCCGAGGTCGACCTCACGCTCGAGGACTTCAACCGGATCGGTGACCGCACGCCGCTCCTGGCCGACGTGAAGCCGTTCGGCCGGTTCGTGATGACCGACGTGGACCGCGTCGGCGGCGTCCCGGTCGTCTTGAAGGCCCTGCTGGACGCCGGCCTGCTGCACGGGGACGCGCTGACCGTCACGGGGAAGACGATGGCCGAGAACCTGGCCGAGATCGCCCCGACGGACCCCGACGGCGCGATCATCCACGCGATGAACAACCCGATCCACAAGACCGGTGGGCTCTCGGTGCTCCACGGTTCGCTCGCCCCCGAGGGTGCGGTCGTGAAGTCGGCCGGTTTCGATGCCGAGACGTTCGAGGGCACCGCCCGCGTCTTCGACGGCGAGCAGGGCGCGATGGACGCCGTCACCGACGGCACCCTGCGGCCCGGCGACGTCGTCGTCATCCGGTACGAGGGCCCCAAGGGCGGCCCGGGCATGCGCGAGATGCTCGCGGTCACCGGCGCGATCAAGGGCGCGGGCCTGGGCAAGGACGTCCTGCTGCTCACCGACGGCCGGTTCTCCGGGGGGACGACGGGGCTGTGCATCGGTCACGTGGCTCCCGAGGCCACCGAGGGCGGCCCGATCGCCTTCGTCCGTGACGGGGACCGCATCCGCCTGGACCTCGCCGCGCGCACCCTCGACCTGGTCGTCGACGAGGCCGAGCTGGCCGCCCGGCGCGAGGGTTGGGAGCCGCTGCCGCCGCGCTACACGAAGGGCGTGCTCGGCAAGTACGCCAAGCTCGTCGGGTCGGCGGCGCAGGGCGCCATCTGCGGCTGAGCAGGGCGCGAACACTCGGCTGACACCGGTCGGGGGACACCCCCCGAACGGGTGACGGGGACACCGTCCCGGCTGTTCACCCTGGGTGAGCATGCCGAGAGAACGGTGTGGACCCGCGTCGATGGTGGTTGCTGACGGGCGCCGTGCCGGTGTTCGTCGCCTGCGCGCTCGCCTCGGGCAACGCTGCCCTGCGGCCGCTCGGTGACGTCGCTGTCATCGTCACCGGCCTGGTGGCCGCCGTCGTCCTGTGGGTCGCCGGTGGCCGGCGGGACCGCTCGGCGAGCTGGCGGCTGCTCGCCGTGGCGCCGCTGCTGCCGGTCCTCGGTTACGGCCTGGCCGCACTCCTAGACCCGCCCGACACCCTGCAGCTGGTTGTGCTCCGCTGGATCCCCACGGTCCCCGCCTACGTCCTCGCGATCATCGGCAGCCTCGGCCTCGCGGGGCGGGCCCGGCTGCACACCGGCCGGCGGCTCGCGGTCGAGGTGGCGCTCTTCTTCACCGCGTGCCTGATCGTCGTCAATCTGCTCGTCACCGGCCCCTCGGCCGGGTGGATGGCCTTCGGCCCTCAGGAGAAGGTGATCCTGGGTGCGGCCGTCGTGTCGACGTCGGCGGCGATGGCCGCGGCACTCACGTTGCTGGGCGTTGTCGAGGCACGCCGGCGGCCGATGGCCGCCGCGCTGTTGGCCGGCATGGTGCTGCTCGCCAGCGGCCGCGGCCTGGGGACGTCCGCGATGCTCTCGGGGACCCTCGGCGCGGTGGACGTCAGCCGCTTCCTCCTCGCTGCCGGCCTGCACCTGCTCGTCGTCGCCGTGCTGCTCGCCCCCGGGCCGGCTGACAGGCCCCAGGGTCCGCCTCGCGGCCGGTCGACCGACGTGGGGCAGATGCTGCCGCACATCGCATTGCTCCTCGCGGTGACCGCCGCGGGCAGCGCAGCCCTGACCGATCATGGGCTGGGCCTCGGCACATTCGTCGCAGCCGTGCTCTGCGTCGGGCTCGCCGGCGTGCACCGGTGGATCACCGCGCGCGACGAGCAGCGCATGGCCGCGCGCCTGCGGCACAGCGAGTCGTACTTCCGGTCCCTCGTCCAGTCCGCCGGCGACGCCGTCGTCATCCTCGACGACGACCTGCGCATCACCTGGTCCTCGCCGGCCCTTCAGCGTTCGCTCGGGCCGGCGGCCGACGATCTCCTCGGCCGCCCGCTGCTCGGGGCGGTGCACCCCGACGACGTGGCCGCGCTGTCCGCACTCCTGCCGACGTCGGCCGCGGAGCCTGCGCCGGTGCAGGCCGACGCCGGGCTGCTGACCCTGCGCCTGCCCGACGCATCGGGGGAGTGGCGCTACCTCGAGGCCGGTGTCTCCGATCTGCGTGGGGACGCCGACGTCGCCGGGGTCGTCCTGCACTGCCGCGACATGACCGATCGGCACGCCCGTGAGCAGGCGCTGCAGAGCGTCGCGTACACCGACCCGATGACCGGGCTGCCCAACCGGGCCGGCCTCCTCCGGCTCGTGCGGCAGTCCCTGGCCGACGCCGCGGACCGGTCGGCGACGCTGCTGGTGATCGAGCTGGACGGCCTGGCTGCCGCACGGGAGAACGCCGGTCGCGAGATCGTCGCCACGGTCGAGGCCGAGGTCGGCCGGCGGCTGCGTGCCACGGTGCGCGGTGAGGACGTCGTGGCCCGCATGGGCGGAGGGGGCTTCGCCGTGCTCACCCGGGGGGACGACGCCGACGCCGACCGGCTGGCCGCCCGCTGCCTGTCGGTCATCGAGCAGCCGATCCTCACGACCGCCGGCATCATCGAGCTGACCTCCGGGATCGGGCTCGTCCCGCTGGAGGAGGGGCTCGGCGTCGAGGAGCTCCTCGGCCGCGGCGACCTGGCCGTGCGGGCCGCCCACGAGGCCGGCCCCGGAACGGCCCGTCGCTACCACGTCGCCCTCGGCGACGCGGCCGCCCGGCGGGACCGCCTCCGGCGCGACCTGCAGGGTGCGCGGGCCCGTGAGGAGCTGTTCCTGCTCTTCCAGCCCATCGTGTCGCTCGAGCAGCAGCGGATCACCGGCATGGAGGCGCAGCTGCGCTGGCAGCACCCCGAGCTCGGTGAGGTGCCGCCGGAGGAGTTCCTCGCGCTGGCCGAGCGCGCCGGCCTGATCGGTGAGCTGATGCGGTGGGCGGTCGAGGAGACCGCGTGCGCCGTCGCGGGTCTGCCTGAGCGTGAGGACCCGCTGCACGTCGGGGTCAAGATCCCCTTCGGCTACCTCGCCACCGGGGCCGTCGTCTCCGATGTGGAGCAGGCGCTGCGCCGGTCCGGCCTGGCGCCGGAGCGGCTGGTCCTGCAGATCAACGGGCCCGCGGTGATGTCGGAGGACGAGCGCACGGGGCTCGACGTGGCGAGCCTGCGGCTCATGGGCGTGCACGTCGCGCTCGACGGCTTCGGCAGCGGTTCCTCGGCGCTGGCCCACCTGACCCGGCTGCCCATCGACGTCCTGAGGCTGGACCGCTCGCTGATCAGCCGGATCGACCGCGACCCGCAGAGCCGGGCTCTCTGCGAGTCCATCGTCGGCATCGGCCGCGCGCTCGGGGTCGACGTCGTGGCGGACGGCGTGGAGACGCCGGCGCAGCTGGCCGCCCTGTGCGGCTTCGGCTGTGGGTTCGCCCAGGGCTTCCTGATCTCCCGTCCGCTGCCGCTCGCCGGATTCACGGCGATGTTCGCCGACGGGGCCGGCCTGCTCTGGCCGGGCCTGGTCGGCTCGCGGTGACCGGCCCCGAGCCGCCGGATCGGACCGACACGGCCGGGGTAGCGACGGAGCGGATCTGGCCGCAGGCCGCGGTCCTCGGCTCCCTGGCTGCGACCGCGCTCGGTGCCGGCGTGCTGCAACTGGAGCGCCCGGAATGGAACGACTGGACCGGGCCCGCGGTGCTGGCGCTGACCACGCTCGTCGTCGGTGCCCTGGTCCTGCGGCACGGTCGTCGCATCGATCCGGTCACGACCACGACGTGGCGGGGATTCGCCGCGATCGCCGGGTTGCTGGCCCTGGGGCACCTGATCCGTGCGGTCTCCGGCGTGGGGGTCAATCCCTCCCAGGCCGGGCTGTCGGACCTGCCGCTGGCGGCGACCGGCCCGGTCGCCGTCCTGATCTGTGTCCGGCTGGTCCGGTCCACCGACGGCCGGATCCGGGTGCAGACGGTCCTGGACGCCGCAGTCGCGCTCAGCGCGCTCGGTCTGCTGCTGGAGATGCTGGTCCCGCTCACGACGGGCATTGCTGGCGCTGAGGCCGCCCCGCTGCTGACCGTGGGCTATCCGGCGGTCAGCGCCGTCCTGTGCGCGGCGGGACTGGTGACCTTCGCCGGCGTCTCGGCCCCGCGCCGGGCTGCGGCCGCGTGGCTGCTGCTCACCTTCGCCTCGCTCGCGGTCACGATGGTGAGCGGAGCGCTCGCGGTCGGACGGCCCTCGCCGGTGCTCGACGTCGTCGCGACGACCGCCTACCTGGCCATGCTCGCCTGCGCCACGCTGGCTCTGGCTGCCGATCCGGGGCCCCAGGCTCGCAGCGACGAGCCCACGGCCGCGGTGCCGCTGGCGGGGGTCGTGGTCAGCTCGTGCCTGGGGTTCGGCGTTTTGCTCCTGCTCCTGGGGGGCCTGGTGTTCGGCGGCCCACTGGTGGCGGTCGAGGCGGTCACCGTCGCTGTGCTGATGGTCCTGACGTTCGCCCGCACGCTGGTCTGGGCCCGCGACGGAGCGCGGCTGACCCGTCAGGTGCTGCGTACCGAGGCGTTCTTCCGGACCCTCGTGCACCGGTCCGCCGACGTCACGATCGTGCTCGACCACCGCGGTCAGGTCACCTGGGCGTCCACCACCGCACAGGGCTCGGCCACCCGGTCCCCCCGGGACCTGGAGGGCAAGCGGCTGCGCGAGTTCGTCCACGAGGACGACCGACACGAGCTGTACCGGGCGCTGCACCCGACGGACGACGACGCACGCGGCCCGGTGTTCCGGCTGCGCGGGCGCGACGGGTCGTGGCGACAGTTCGAGACCGTCCGGACGGCCTCGTCGGCCGGGCTGCCGGGCGTCTCCGGGCTGCCGGGACAACGGTCCGAGCCCGGCCGGGAGGGGCTGGTGCTGCACCTGCGGGACGTCGCCGGGCGGCGGAGCAGCGAGCTCGAGCTCGAGCGGCTGGCCTACACCGACTATCTGACCGGGCTACCGAACCGCGCCCGACTGATCGCCGCCCTGACCGCCGCCCGCGCCCGCGTGGCCGGGGGCGGCCCGCCGGCGTGCCTCCTGCTGCTGGACCTCGACGGCTTCAAGCCGGTCAACGACGTGGCCGGTCATGAGGCGGGGGACGACCTGCTCGTCCAGGTGGCCGCCCGGCTGCGGGCCACGGTCCGGGACGGGGACCTCGTGGGCCGGCTCGGCGGGGACGAGTTCGCCATCCTCGTCACTGACGAACTGGAGGAGGCCACGGCGCTCGCCGAGCGCATCGTCGCCGAGCTGGGGACGGTCCACCGGGCCGCCGGGACCGAGGGCTACGCCTCCGGGGTCGTCTTCGACGTCTCCGGCAGCATCGGCGTCACCGAACTCGACCCGGCCGACGACGTGTCGATCACGATCCGCCAGGCCGACCTCGCCCTGCGCGCGGCCAAGGCCGCCGGCAAGAGCTGCGTCCGGACGGCGGGGCATGCGATCGACAGCGCGACGGGACGGCGCACCCGGCTGGCCCGGGACCTGCCCGCCGCCCTCGATCAGGAGCAGTTCCGCGTGTTCTACCAGCCGGTCGTGGGGATGGTGGAACGCCGCATCCTGGGCCTGGAGGCGCTCGTGCGCTGGGACCACCCCGTGCTCGGGACCGTGCCGCCCGACGAGTTCATCTCCCTGGCCGAGGACGACGGTCTGATCGTGGCCCTGCAGCGCTGGGTGCTGCAGCAGGCCACGACCGATGCCGCCGCGCTGCTCGCTGCCGGGTGGGACGTGCAGATGGGCGTGAACGTCTCCGTGCGTCATCTCCAGGCCGGCTGCCTGGCCCCCGACGTCGCTCTCGCGCTGGCCGAGTCCGGGCTGCCGCCGCACAAGCTCATCCTCGAGATCACCGAGTCGGTGATGCTCGACGCCGAGGATCGCCTCGAGAGCGACCTCGCCACGCTCAAGGGGATGGGGTGCGTGCTGTCGGTCGACGACTTCGGCCGCGGTTACTCCTCGTTGGCCTACCTGGCGCGGCTGCCGGTCGACATCCTGAAGCTCGACCGCGCGTTCTGCGCCGAGATCGAGCGGGACGAACGGGCGGCCGCGCTCGTGTCCAGCATGGTCGAGCTGGGGCGGACCTTGGGCATGGACGTCGTCGCCGAGGGCGTCGAGACCACCGGTCAGCTCAGCGCCCTCACGGGCATGCGGTGCCGGTACGTCCAGGGGTGGCTGTTCGGCCGACCGATGCCGCTCGCCGAACTGCGGCCGCTGCTGGAGGGCTTCGACCCGGCCGTGCTGGACGGGCCCCCGGTGTCGGAAATGGACACGCGGGTCCATACAGTGGGACAGGCTGGTTGACGATCCCGGCGGGCGAGGCGCACAGTGTGCAGGTGCCTCGCGCCTGCTTGCCCGTCACCGGCTGCCCGCGCAGCCTCGTAGTCGCCTAGCGCGTCGGTCTGCCGACCGACGCGCTGAC
>JAOPUS010000012.1 GCA_025963345.1 Blastococcus sp.
CCGACGACGGCCTTGGTCTCCCAGGGCCGGGACTGCTCCAGCGGCCCGGTCGACATCTCGTAGACCCGGAAGGTGTCGGCCCCGTAGGCGCCGATCATCTCATCCGGCGTCACCATGTTCTTCAGGCTCTTGCCGATCTTCCCGTACTCACGGTTGACCGGCTTGCCCTCGAAGAGGAACTGGCCGTCCTTCTCCACGACCTCGGCGGCGGGCACGTAGAAGCCTCGCTCGTCGGTGTAGGCGAAGGCGGAGATGTAGCCCTGGTTGACCAGCCGGCGGAACGGCTCCTCGCTGGAGACGTACCCCAGGTCGTGCAGGACCTTGTGCCAGAAGCGGGCGTACAGCAGGTGCAGGACGGCGTGCTCGACGCCGCCGACGTAGAGGTCCACGCCGCCGACGTCGCCGGGCTCGCGCGGGCCGAGCCAGTAGCGCTCCAGCTCGGGGTCGACCATCTGCTCGTCGTCGCTGGGGTCGAGGTAGCGCAGGTAGTACCAGCAGGACCCGGCCCAGTTGGGCATGGTGTTGGTCTCGCGGCGGTACTTCTTGGGGCCGTCGCCCAGGTCCAGCTCGACCGTCGTCCATTCGGTGGCCCGGGACAGCGGCGGCTCCGGCGCGGAGTCGGCATCGTCGTCGGCGAAGGTCTTCGGCGAGTAGTCGTCCACCTCGGGCAGCAGTACCGGCAGCATCGATTCCGGGACGGCGACCGGCAGGTCGTTCTCGTCGTAGACGATCGGGAACGGCTCACCCCAGTAGCGCTGCCGGCTGAACAGCCAGTCGCGGAGCTTGTAGGTGGTGGTCGCCTCGCCGTGGCCGTGCTCGACCAGCCACTCGGTGATCGTCGCGATCGCGGTGGCCTTGTCCAGGCCGTCCAGGGAGATCTCGTCGTTCGACGAGTTGATCATCGGTCCGGCGCCGGTGTACGCGCCGCCGTTGAAGTCCGCGGGCGGCTGAACCGTCCGGACGACGGGCAGCCCGAACACGTCCGCGAACTCGTGGTCGCGGGGGTCCTCCCCGGGCACGCCCATGATGGCGCCGGTGCCGTAGCCGGTCAGCACGTAGTCGGCGATGAAGACCGGCAGCTTCCGGCCGTTGACCGGGTTGACCGCGGTGACGCCCAGCCAGACACCGGTCTTGTCGCGGCCCTCCGTCTGCCGGTCCAGCTCCGAACGGCGGGAGGCCTGCCGCTGGTAGGCGCTGATCGCCTCGCGGGGCGTCGCCGCACCGCCGGTCCAGCGGGGGTCCGTGCCGTCCGGCCACGCGTCGGCGGTCAGTGCCTCGACCAGCGGATGCTCGGGAGCCAGGACCATGTACGTCGCCCCGAACAGCGTGTCCGGCCGGGTGGTGAAGACCTCGACGGTCTCGTCGCCGCAGGAGAAACCGATGCGGGCGCCGGTCGAGCGGCCGATCCAGTTTCGCTGCATCTGCTTGAGCGAGTCCGACCAGTCCAGTCGGTCGAGGTCGTCGATCAGGCGGTCGGCGTAGGCGGTGATCCGCATCATCCACTGGGTCAGCGGCCGCCGGAACACCGGGAAGTTGCCCCGCTCCGAGCGCCCGTCGGCGGTGACCTCCTCGTTGGAGAGCACCGTGCCCAGGCCGGGGCACCAGTTGACCGGCGCCTGGTGCAGGTAGGCCAGCCGGTGGGCGTCGACGACCTTGCGGCGGTCCACCTCGTCCAGGTCGGGCCACGGACGGCCGCCCGGGTTCGTGCCCGGCGCGGGCTGGCGCGTGCCGGCGTCCAGCTCGGCCACCAGCTCGGCGATCGGACGGGCCTTGCCGGCCTGCTCGTCGAACCAGGAACCGAAGAGCTGCAGGAAGATCCACTGGGTCCACTTGTAGTAGCCCGGGTCGATCGTGGCGAAGCTGCGGCGGTCGTCGTGGTCGACGCCCAGACGGCGCAGCTGCGCGCGGATCGCCTCGATGTTGGCCTCGGTCGTGATCCGCGGGTGCTGCCCGGTCTGGACGGCGTACTGCTCGGCGGGCAGACCGAAGGCGTCGTAGCCCATCGGGTGCAGCACGTTGTCGCCGTCCATGCGGTGGAATCGACTGGTGACATCGGTACCCAGGTAGCCCAGCGGGTGGCCGACGTGCAGGCCGGCACCCGAGGGGTACGGGAACATGTCCATCACGAAGAACTTCGGGCGGTCGGCGACCTTCTCGAAGCCCTCGCTCAGCCGGCCGGTCGGGTTCGGCGTGTGGAAGGTGCCCTCGCGCTCCCAGCGGTCCTGCCAGGCGAGCTCGATCTGCTGGGCCAGCGCCGGGGTGTAGCGGTGCGGCGGGACGTCACCGGGCGTCTGGTCGGCGCTCGACTGGTCGGCGGTCTGGCTCATCGCAGGTGCTCCTGGGTCCCAAGCTGTGGCATACCGGCGGCGGACATCAAAAAACCCCTCACGCAGGAGGGGTCGCCGTGCTGTCTGAACGTCTCAGGTCAGCACGGCCGGGAAAGAAGGAGCCGCCCGGTCACGCTGCCCAGCCTACCGCGACGCGCGGCCTCGGGTCCCGGCCCGCCCCCGTCACCCGTGCGGGCCTGAATCGCCCGGCTGGGGTGCAGCCGGGCCGTCCTCCGGCCGATGAACGAAGCGTGGATCGCGACGAGCTGACGACGGGGCGTGCCCGCGTGCCGTCGTCCGGGATGCTCGTCGCCCTGACCGTGCTCGGTGTCGTCCTGTTCGCGACGGGTGTCGGCCCCCGGCCCGACGGCGCCGGCTGGGACCGGCTCTATGACGTCGTCCTCTACAACTGCGCTTACCTACCGGCCGCGGTCCTCTGCTGCTACGCAGCTCGGAGGCTGCCGCGGGAGCGGCTGGCCTGGCGGGCCCTGGCGGTGTCGCTGCTGCTGAACGCGACCGCCAACGCGCTGCGCACCCTGACGGCAGGGCTCGACGGAAACGGCACCTCGCCGGTCCTCGCCGTCGACGTGATGTCGCTGATCGCCTACCTCACGCTCTACGTGACGATGCTGGGCCTGATCCGGGCGCGGGTGCCGCGGTTCCACCCGAGCATGTGGCTGGACGGGCTGATCGGCGCCCTGGGCACCACCGCCGTCGGCGTCGCCTTCCTGATCGGCCCGTACCTCGACCCCACCTCGGGTCGCGAGGCGGTGCCGCTCGTCCAGCTCGCCATGCCCGCGACGGATGTGCTGCTGTTCGCCCTCATGGTCGCGGTGGGCTCGATCCTCGGCGTGCGGCTGGACCGCACCCTGTTCCTGGTCATCGCGGCTCTCGGCGCGATCTTCATCGGCGACGTCATCCTGTTCGCGCGCACCGTGTCGGGCAGCTACGTCGACGGCGGCCCGCTGGAGCTGACCTGGTTGGCCGGCATCGTGCTCGTCGCGTTCGGGGCCCACCACGCCCG
Source organism: Blastococcus sp. (assembly GCA_025963345.1). Lineage (GTDB taxonomy): Bacteria > Actinomycetota > Actinomycetes > Mycobacteriales > Geodermatophilaceae > Blastococcus_B. Next base: position 3,352 of record JAOPUS010000012.1, read on the forward strand.
GCCCCGTCCGGCCCCGGACGGCGACCTGGACGGAGGGACCCGACTCGGCTGGCGTTTGCTCGCTCTCCCCCTCGTCTGCAACATCGCCAGCCTCGTCGTCCTCGCCCTCGGGTGGGGCGACCAACTGCCGGTCGCCGCCGCCTGGCTGGCCATCGGCTGTGTGCTGGCTGCGGTCGCCCGGACGGCGGTCACCTTCGGCGAGGTACGGGCGTTCAACGAGGTCAAGCAGCAGGCGCGCACCGACGAGCTGACCGGGCTGGCCAACCGCCGGGCCCTGCTCGAGGCCGCCGGGCGCGTGCTTGCGACGGCGTCGGCCCGGCGTCCGGCCGCGCTGCTGCTCCTCGACCTCGACGGCTTCAAGGAGGTCAACGACAGCCTCGGGCACACGGCCGGTGACCACCTGCTCCGCCAGATCGGCCCGCGGCTGCTGCCGGCGCTGCGCCCTGGGGAGATCCTGGCCCGCCTCGGCGGCGACGAGTTCGCCGTCCTGCTGCCCGAGGCCGGACTCGACGAGGCCCAGGAGCGGGCCGAACGGCTGCGCAAGCTGGTCCTGCAGCCGTTCCCGGTCGAGGACATCCGTCTGCACGTCGGCGCCAGCATCGGCGTCGCGACCGCGCCCGTGCCCGCGGCCACGGTCCAGGAGATGCTCCGCTGCGCCGACATCGCCATGTATGCGGCGAAGTCCGCGCGGGAGGGTGTGCACGTCTACGTGCCCGACCCGCACGGCGGCAGTGGCGACCGGCTGCGCACGATGGAGGAGCTGCGCACCGCCCTGGACAGCGACCAGCTCGTCGTCCACCTGCAGCCGCAGATCACCCTCACCGACGAGCGGGTGGTCGGCGTCGAGGCGCTCGTGCGCTGGAACCACCCCGTCCGAGGCCTGCTCTCCCCCGCCGATCTGCTGCCCGCGGCCCAGCAGGCCGGTTTGCTGAGGCCACTCACGGACACGGTGCTGGAGCTGGCGCTCACCGCCACCGCGCGGTGGTGGCAGGACGAGAAGGTCCCGGTGTCGGTCAACCTCGCGGCGGCCAACGTCAACGACCTCGACCTGCCGAGCAAGGTCGCGGCCGCACTCCGCCGGCACGGACTGCCGCCGGAGGCGCTCACGCTGGAGCTGGTCGAGGACACCCTCATGGCCGACCCCGAGCGGGGCCGTCAGGTGCTGGCCGAGCTCCGGCGACTCGGCGTCCGGACGTCGATCGACGACTACGGCACCGGATACAGCTCGCTGGCCTACCTCCGGCACCTGCCCGCCGACGAGCTCAAGCTCGACCGGAGCTTGACGGCTGACGTCGACCAGGACAAGCGGGCGGCCGCGATCGTGCGGCACACCGTGGCGCTGGCCCACGAGCTGGGCCTGCGGCTGGTCGTGGAGGGCGTCGAGGACGCCGTCACCGGCGCCGTGCTGGCGCAGCTGGGCTGCGACATCGCGCAGGGGTACGCCATCGCCCGCCCGATGCCGGTCGAGGACTTCCTCCGGTGGCTGGTGACGCCTCGCCCGTTCCTGCTCGAGCAGACCCGGGCCTGACGTCAGGCCAGCTGCGGAGCCACCTCGCTCGCCACGAGGTCGAGGTGGTCGAGGTCGGACAGGTCGAGGACCTGCAGGTAGAACCGCTCCGCCCCCGCCTCGATGTACCGGCCCAGGATGTCGACCGCCTCGGCAGGGGAGCCCGCGACACCATGCTTGCGCAGCTCGTCGACCTCGCGGCCGATGGCTGCGGCACGACGGGCGATCTCCGCCTCGTCCTTGCCGACACAGAGAACCAGGGCCGAGCTGTAGACCAGGGACGACGGGTCGCGGCCGGCCTCCTCGCAGGCCTCGCGGACCACGCCGAACAGCCGCGCGTTGTCCGCCGTCGAGCTGAACGGGACGTTGAACTCGTTCGCGTACCGGGCGGCCAGCCGGGGCGTGCGCTTCTTCCCCGCGCCACCGACGATGACCGGGATGCTCTCCTGCACGGGCTTGGGCAGCGCCGGTGAATCGGACAGCTGGTAGTGCGTGCCGTGGAAGTCGAAGGTCTGCCCCAGCGGGGTGTTCCACAGCCCCGTGATGACGGCGAGCTGCTCCTCGTAGCGGTCGAAGCGCTCGCCCAGAGAGGGGAAGGGGATCCCGTACGCGGTGTGCTCGGCCTCGAACCATCCCGCGCCGATGCCGAACTCGACGCGTCCGCCGCTCATCTGGTCGACCTGGGCGACCGAGATGGCCAGCGGGCCCGGCAGCCGGAACGTGGCCGCCGTCATCAGCGTGCCGAGCCGGATCCGGCTGGTCTCACGGGCCAGCGCGCCCAGGGTCACCCAGGCGTCCGTCGGCCCGGGCAGGCCGTCGCCGCCCATCGTCAGGTAGTGGTCGGACCGGAAGAAGGCGTCGAAGCCCGTCTCCTCGGTGCGCCGGGCGACGGCCAGCAGGTCGTCGTAGGTGGCGCCCATCTGCGGTTCGGTCATGATGCGGAGTTGCACCCCCTGACGCTAACGAGCCCGAAGTCCTTCCACCGGATGGCATGGGCGCTCGGGGTGTGCGCATCGGCCGAACCGGGCAGGATGATCGCCGAGACGATCAACTCGGAGGTGCAGCTCGTGTTCCGCAAGAAGACGCGCGGTCAGGTCATCGGCGCCGAGCTCCAGGAGGGCTTCGCCCACATCGGGGTGGCGGCCACCGAGGCCGGCCGCCTCGCGGCAGAGCAACTCGGCCCCCGGGTCGCGGCTGCCCGTGAGGCTGCCGGCCCCAAGCTCGACGCCGCCCAGAAGGCCGCCCAGAAGGCGGTCGCTCCCAAGGTCGCCGCGGCCGTGGCCGCCGCCGCACCGGCGGTGGCCTCGGCCCGCGACACCATCGGCCCTCGGGTGGAGGCGGCACGTGAGGCGATCGGCCCTCGTGTGGAAGCAGCCCGCGGTGCCGCGGCACCGCGCGTGGCCTCCGCGGTGAGCGCTGCTCAGGACGCCGCGGCGCGTGCCGCGGCCGATCTCGGCCCACGGGTCGAGGCAGCTCAGAAGGCGGCGCAGAAGACGCTCAGGGACGACGTCGTCCCCCGGTTGGGGGCGGCTCAGACGGCAGCCGTCGCCTACGCGGCCCCCCGCGTGGCAGCCGCTCGGGATGCGATGACGCCGGCGCTGGAGAGTGCCCGCGAAACCCTGGCGGCCGGCGTCGACAGCGCCCGCAGCGAGCTCGAGGCGCGGCGGGCCGAGCTGGTCGCCACGGCCGAGAAGTCCTCGCGCAAGGCCCGCAAGGTGGCCAAGAAGGCGCGGAAGACGGCCGCCAGGAAGCGCCATGAGTTCGAGAAGAAGGCGGCGGTCACGGCCAAGCAGGTCAAGCGCAAGGTCGGTGTCGAGCGCAGGCCCCGGCGCTGGCCGTGGCTGCTCGCACTCGGCCTCGGCCTCGCCGCAGGCGTCGTCGTCCTGCTGCGTAAGAAGAAGGACGACTCCTGGACCCCGGCCCCGACCGGGGACGGCCCCGTGCCCAGCTACCGAGAGGACCCCGTGCCCAGCGGACCCAGCGTGCCCTTCACCTCCGGCAAGACCGTGTCCGACGCGGAGTACGCGCCCGGCGACGAGACGCCGCCCGACACCGACCTGGGCACGCAGACCGCCCAGGAGGTCAAGGGCGACGGGCCCGACGAGCCGACCGACCCCCGCGACGCCGCGCCGGGCGCGGGCAGCGCCTAGGCCTGACCGCCCCGCACCGACCACGTCCGCCCCCGCTGCGCTCGTCGCAGCGGGGGCGGCGTGCGTCCGGCGGGTACCGTGGAGACCATGAGCGAGACGGCCGCCCCGACCCCCGCCGTCGGCTCACCGCTCGAGCCGGCCGGCCGCAAACTGCTCCGCCTCGAGGTCCGCAACAGCCAGGTGCCCATCGAGCGCAAGCCCGAGTGGATCAAGACCCGCCTGAAGACCGGCCCGGAGTACACCGAGCTGAAGTCGCTGGTCCGCCGCGAAGGCCTGCACACCGTCTGCGAAGAGGCCGGCTGCCCCAACATCTACGAGTGCTGGGAGGACCGCGAGGCCACGTTCCTCATCGGGGGCGACCAGTGCACCCGGCGCTGCGACTTCTGCCAGATCGACACCGGCAAGCCGGCCGACTTCGATGCCGACGAGCCCCGCCGGGTCGCCGAGAGCGTCGCCACGATGGGCCTGAAGTACGCCACGATCACCGGCGTCGCCCGCGACGACCTCCCCGATGGCGGCGCCTGGCTGTACGCCGAGACGGTCCGCCAGATCCACGCCGTGCTCCCCGGCTGCGGCGTCGAGCTGCTCATCCCCGACTTCAACGCCGATCCCGACCAGCTCGCCGAGGTCTTCTCCTCCCGCCCCGAGGTGCTCGCGCACAACGTCGAGACGGTGCCGCGGATCTTCAAGCGGATCCGCCCGGGCTTCCGCTTCGAGCGTTCCCTGTCGGTGATCACCGCCGCCCGTGAGGCCGGGCTGGTCACCAAGTCCAACCTGATCCTGGGCATGGGCGAGGAGCCGCACGAGGTCGTGGAGACCATGCAGGCCCTGCACGACGCGGGCTGCGACCTGCTGACGATCACCCAGTACCTGCGCCCCTCGCCGCGGCACCACCCCGTGGTCCGCTGGGTGAAGCCCGACGAGTTCGTGGGCTTCCAGGCCGAGGCCGAGCGGATCGGCTTCCCGGGCGTGCTCGCCGGGCCGCTGGTGCGCAGCTCCTACCGGGCCGGCCGGCTCTACCAGCAGGCCATCGAGGCCCGCGGACTGTCCCGCCAGAGCTGACCCGCGGCCGGTCCGCCCGGCGGACGCCAGAGGGAACCGACCTCGCCCCTATCCTGGGGGCATGGCACGCAGCAAGCCCTCAGACGCGACCGCTCCCAGCGGCAAGGCCGGCCGTGGCCCGAAGGACGCCGGCCGCGGCCGCTCCTCGGGCGCGGCGTCCGGCTCGAGCAAGGCTCCGAAGCTGGACAAGAAGGGCCAGCCGAAGGTATCGAGGCTGAAGAAGATCGGCGGCCAGGCCCGCATGATCAAGCAGGCCTACTCGCTGACGCGGAAGAACGACCCGAAGCTCCCCTGGATCATGCTGATCGCCTTCGTGGCGGTCGCGGGCGTGGTCGAGCTCATCGGCATCCTGCTCGGCTCACCGTTCGTCTTCATCCCGCTCGCACTGATCACCGGCGGTCTCGCGGCGCTGATCCTCTTCGGCCGCCGCGCCCAGGGATCGGCCTACCGGCAGGTCGAGGGCCAGCCGGGCGCGGCCGCCTGGGTGCTCGAGGGCATGCGTGGTGACTGGCGGGTCACCTCCGGCGTCGCCGGCACCGCCCAACTCGACGCCGTGCATCGGGTGCTCGGCCGTCCCGGGGTGATCCTGGTCGCCGAGGGCGTGCCGGGCCGGGTCCGCAATCTGCTCGCCCAGGAGAAGAAGAAGGTCGCCCGCATCGTCGGCGACACCCCGATCTACGACATCGTCGTGGGCGACGACGAGGGTCAGGTGCCGCTGCGCAAGCTCAGCAGCCACGTCATGAAGCTCCCCCGGAACCTGACCGCGGCGGAGGTCAACTCCCTCGGCCGGCGGATGAGCGCCATGGGTGGCAGCCGCATGCCGGTGCCCGGCGGTCCGATGCCGGGAGGCAAGCAGATGTCGGTCAGCCAGCGTCAGGTGCGCCGCCGCGGCTGACCCGCAGCCTCGAAAGGCCCCGTCCGCTTGCGGACGGGGCCTTTCGCGTCCTCAGTCCCGGACGACAGCCGTGTCGGTGAGCCGGTCGTGCAGTCCGCGGCCGTCGGCGTCGACCAGGAGCGCCGGCACGAGCAGGCACAACAGCGCTGTCCGGACGACGGCCCGCCACGGCGCCAGCCGCTCCCCCGGCCGCGGATGCGCCAGACGCAGACCCAGCAGCCGCATGCCTGGGGTCTGCCCGAAGGCGACCAGCGTGAGCACCGTGACGGCGGCGAACGCGACCAGCGCCCAGTTACCCGGCAGGTCCGGGGCGGTGAAGAGACCGGCGACCAGGGCTGAGCCGAGCGCGTCCACGCAGAACGCGCCGACCCGTGTCCCGAAGCTCGCCAGGGACCCGGGTCCGTCGGCCGCCAACCCCAGAGAGGCGCCGCGGACGCGCTGCTGAGAGGGTGGTTCCACGTCCCTGACCATGTCTGCCAGCGTAAGACCCGACCACAGCACCCACCCGAGCCCCCGAGGACGTCACCCCCGGCGACACGCCGGAGGCGGTGTTACCGCACCGAAACACTTGGGACACCCGGGGGCAACCCCCCGCTCGTAACTTGCGGGTCGGCAGTCCGCTCAATCCCGGAGGATCGATGTTCAAGAGTCCCGACGAGGTCGCCGCCTACATCCGCGACAACGACGTCGAGTACGTCGACGTCCGTTTCTGCGATCTGCCCGGCGTCATGCAGCACTTCACCATCCCGGCGTCGACGTTCGGCCCGGACACCTTCTCGGAGGGCCTCGGCTTCGACGGCTCGTCCATCCGCGGGTTCCAGGCGATCAACGAGTCGGACATGCTGCTGCTGCCCGACGCCAACAGCGCGTTCCTGGACCCGTTCCGGACGCACAAGACGCTGAACGTCAACTTCTTCATCCACGACCCGATCACGCGCGAGGCCTACAGCCGTGACCCGCGGAACGTGGCGAAGAAGGCCGAGGCGTACCTGGCCAGCAGTGGCATCGCCGACACCGCCTACTTCGGCCCCGAGGCGGAGTTCTACGTCTTCGACTCGATCCGGCACAGCACCGGCATCAACGAGGCCTACTACCACATCGACTCGGTCGAGGGCTCGTGGAACTCGGGCTCGCTGACCGGCGAGAACGGTGGGCCCAACCTGGGTTACAAGACCCGGGCCAAGGGTGGCTACTTCCCGGTCGAGCCCTACGACCACTTCAGCGACCTGCGCTCGACGATGATGACGCACCTGACCAACGCGGGCCTCGAGCTCGAGCGCGGTCACCACGAGGTCGGCACCGGCGGCCAGGCCGAGATCAACTACAAGTTCGACACGCTGCTGCGGTCGGCCGACAGCCTGATGCTGTTCAAGTACATCATCAAGAACACCGCCTGGGCGGCCGGCAAGACGGCCACGTTCATGCCCAAGCCGCTGTTCGGTGACAACGGCTCGGGCATGCACTGCCACCAGAGCCTCTGGAAGGACGGCGAGCCCCTCTTCCACGCCGAGACCGGTTACGCGGGCCTGTCCGACATGGCCCGCCACTACATCGGTGGGCTCCTGGCGCACGCGCCGTCCCTGCTGGCCTTCACCAACCCGACGGTCAACAGCTACCACCGCCTGGTGCCCGGCTACGAGGCACCGATCAACCTCGTCTACTCGGCTCGCAACCGGTCGGCCTGCCTCCGGATCCCGATCTCCGGCGACAGCCCGAAGGCCAAGCGCATCGAGTTCCGCGTGCCCGACCCGTCGGCCAACCCCTACCTCGCCTTCTCGGCGATGCTGATGGCCGGCCTCGACGGCGTGAAGAACAAGATCGAGCCGCCGGCCCCGGTCGACAAGGACCTCTACGAGCTGCCGCCCGAGGAGGCCCTGGGCATCGAGAAGGTGCCCGCGTCGCTGGACGCCGTCCTCGACCGGCTCGAGGTCGACCACGACTACCTG
>JAOPUS010000034.1 GCA_025963345.1 Blastococcus sp.
CCCTGCGCATCACGGCGGAGTACCTGAAGACCCGCAAGCAGTTCGGCGTCACCCTGAACAAGTTCCAGGCCCTCACCTTCCGGGCGGCGGACATGTACGTGTCCCTGGAGCTGGCCCGCAGCATCGCGCTGTGGGCGTCGATGGTGCAGGACGCCGGCGGCGACGTCGTCCAGGCCGCCGACCGCGCCCGGCTGCAGGTCAGCCGCGCCGGCCGGCACATCGGCAAGGAGGCCATCCAGCTGCACGGCGGGATCGGCATGACCGCGGAGTACTCGGTCGGGCACTACACCAGCCGGCTGACCGCGATCGACCACCTGCTCGGCGACGGCGACTGGGCCCTGGGCCGCCTCGCCGCGTCGGTCGACAGCTACGAGACCGTCGACCCGCTGGGCGCCCCGTACGCCTGAGCGGTCTCACCGCGACGGGCCCGGTTCCTCCCGAGGAGGAACCGGGCCCGTCGTCGTTCGCCGGTCAGATGATCCAGTCCTCGGAGCCGTCGGCTTCGGTGGACTCCCCGAGCATCGCCCGGCGCAGTTCGTCAGCGTCGGCGCGCACCTGGTCCAGCACGGGGACGAGGTCGTCCTCGACGAGCTTCCCGCAGGTCAGCCGGGAGATCGGGACCTCCTTGTAGTCCTCGGTGGTCAGCCGGGAAGCGACCTCGAACGCCGCACGGAGCAGCGCGCCGTCGAGCGCGCGGTAGTCGTCGATCTCCTTCAGCGGGGTGGTGAGCGTGGCCGGGAAGCCCCACTGCTCGAGCGCCACCGAGGTCAGCCGGAGGCTGTTGATCCCGTACCGGCGCATCTCGGCACTCCGCCGGCCACGGAACGTCGGCTGCGCGGCGATGATCTCGTCGTAGCCGTCCGGGTCGTTGTGGTGCAGCAGGGCCGCGCCCATCTGGGCCAGCAGGCCCAGGCACAGCGAGTCCTGCGGACGCTCACCGAACCGGGGCGCCAGGGTCGAGGCGGCAAGCGCAAGGCTCGTCGTCACGTCCCAGAAGTTCTCGGGCAGCCGCGACTCGTCGTCGAGGTCGGTCAGGGCCACCGTCGCCATGGTGCGCACGGTCGTGAAGCCGACGACGGTGACGGCGAACTGCAGCGACGTCACCCGCCCGCGCATGCCGAAGTAGGCCGAGTTGGCCAGCTTCATCACGCGGCTGGCCAGCGCGACGTCGGACGCCAGGATCCGCGACAGGGCGCGCGCGCTGGTGTCGTCGGAGTTGGCCACCGACACGATCTGGGCGGCGACGGGGCGCTGCGCGGCCATGGTGTCGATGCTCGCCAGCACGTGCTCGATGTCGAACACCGGTGCGGTCGGGACCGGGTCGGCCCAGCCGGGCAGCGGGACGACGTTCATCAGGACTCCTCCCCATGGGCGGCGAACCAGGCGGCGGCATGCCCACCGGTCATCGGTTCGGCGAGGCTGAAGCCCTGCAGATAGCTCGCGCCGAGGCGGGTCAGTTCCTCGGCCTGCTCGAGGGTCTCGACGCCCTCGGCGACGGTGCACAGGTTGAGGGTGGCGGCCAGCGCGATGACGGCGGAGGCGATCTCGGGGTGGCCCTGGGCCATCTCCGCCACGAAGGACCGGTCGACCTTGAGACAGTCCACCGGCAGGTGCCGCAGGTAGGCCAACGACGAGTAGCCGGTCCCGAAGTCGTCGATCGCCAACTCGATGCCGAGGTCGCGCAGCTGCTGCAGCACGTCGCGGGCGGACGCCGGGTCCTTCATCAGGGCCGATTCGGTGATCTCGACCGAGATCCGCGAGGGGTCGAGCTGGTGCAGCTCGAGCGCGGCGGCCACCTGACCGGCCAGGTTGTCGTCGAGCTGGAGGGCCGAGACGTTGACGTTGGCGCGCGGCGGCGCGGCGGCGCCCAGCAGGTGGTCCCACTCGGCCAGCTGGCGGCAGGTCTCGTCGAGGACGAGCAGGCCGAGGCCGGCGATCAGGCCGCTCTCCTCGGCCAGCGGGACGAAGGTGGCCGGGCTGAGGGCGCCGCGCTCCGGGTGGGTCCAGCGGGCCAGCGACTCGACGGCGACGGGCTGGCCGTCGACGGTGCTGAAGATCGGCTGGTACATCAGCGTGATGTCGCGGCGCTCGATGGCGTCGCGCAGCTCGGCGACGAGCCGGAGCTTGTCCCGGGCCTCGGCGCGGGCCTGCTGGTCGAGGACGGTGATCCGGCCCTTGCCGCTGGCCTTCGCCTGGTACATCGCGATGTCGCAGTCGCGGATGAGCTCGTCGGCCGCGGCGTGCTCTGCGGTCTGCACCGTGACCCCGACGCTGGCGTAGGGACGGATGTCGACGCCGCCGAGGCGCATCGGGCAGGCCAGCGCCTCGGACACGCGGCCGGCGAGCGCGACAACAGCATCCTCGTCCACGTTCTCGCAGACGACGACGAACTCGTCGCCGCCGAAGCGGGCCACGAGGTCTCCGGGGCGCACCGTGGCGCGCAGCCGGCCCGCCACCTCGACGAGCAGCTCGTCGCCGGCGGTGTGGCCGAGGGAGTCGTTGACCACCTTGAAGTTGTCGAGGTCGAGGAAGAGGCAGGCCAGGCCGCCGGCGCCGGGTCGGAACCGCTCGGCCACGTACTGGGCCAGCAGCGTGCGGTTGGGCAGCCCGGTCAGCGGGTCGTGGTTGGCCTGGTGGGCGAGCTTCGCCTCGAAGGCCAGCCGGTCGGTGATGTCCTCGATCGTGCCGACGAAGCCGGCCCCGACCCCCGGGGTGAAGAGGTGGGAGAAGCGGATGACCGTCGTCCGGACCGTGCCGTCGTCGCGGACCAGGCGGGCCTGGGTCTCGACCTCCTCGCCGTCCAGGGCCGCGGCGACCTGCTCGATCACGCCGTCGAGGTCGTCCTCGTGGATCGAGTTGATCCAGCCGGTGCCGAGGAGCTGCTCGGCCCGCAGGCCGACCAGGGTGCAGAACGCGTCGTTGACGTGCGCCAGCCGCATGCCCTGCTCGGACAGTAGCGTCGGGATGGGCGAGCGCTCGGTCAACGCGGAGAAGCGCCGCTCGTGGGCGTCGGCGGTCGCGCGCAGCGCCCGCTCCTGCTCGTTCGCGGTCGACAGGATGCGCAGCGTCCACATCCGGCCACCCGGGGACGGCGTGGTGATGACGACGGACTCGACGACGGCGCCGCTCGCGGTCCGGACGGGGACCGTCATGCGGGCGGCGCGCTCCCGGCGCAGGAGCAGCTTGAGCTCACCGCCGCCGAGGCTGGGGAACAGGTGGTCGAGGGCGAGCGCGCGCACGTCGTCGAGGCCGTAGCCGAGGAGCTGGACCGCTCCCTCGTTGCACCAGGTCAGCCGCTGCGATCCGCCGATGGTCTCGGCGACGAGGATGGCCAGGCTGTCGCTGACCGTGGCGCTGTAGAAGACCGTGGAGACGATCTCAGGTGGCACGAGGTCGTCGTCAGGCACGCTGATGGTGACGGACACGGTCCTCCCTCCCTGGCGCGGCGCCGCCGTTCGGCGCCGTGGGCCCTGTCCGGCCTGGCCCGGCAGCGATGTCCGCTGACCGAGCGTGACCGGAGCCCGCTGGGGAGTGTTTCGGCCGGTGTGGGCACCGGTCTTCACCCGAACGTGCTCGGACTCCCCCGTTGGGGGGAGGTCGGGTGAGACGCTCCTATCCCCCGCTCCGGGTCAGCCGCGCCGGCGCCACCAGCCGCGGGTGGGCTCGGGCCCGTAGGTGAACCGGCAGTAGGCCGCGGCGGGATCGGCCGCGTTGCGGGCCAGGATCTGCTGCAGCGAACGAGTCGTCCGGATGATCTTCAGCCCGGCACGGGTGAACGTCGTCTCGTTGAAGACCTGGGGGGCGAGCACCGGATTGGTCAGGGCCTGGGTGAAGGCGTCGTAGCCGACCATGGCCGTCAGCAAGTCCCCCATCATCTGGTCCTCGGGATGGTCCTCGGCGAAAATCCCGACGTACCACTCGAGGTGGTCGATGTCCCCGTAGAGCTCGGCGAGACGCCGCTGGACGGTGACGTCGGAGGTCAGGTCGGCGAAGTCCCGCTTCGGCGGCATCCCGAACCGCTGCCGGTAGGCGTTGTAGGACTGCAGTCGGGCCGACCGCATCAGCGCGATGGACCGCTCCTCGACCGCGGGGTGGTCCGGTGTACGGCGGTCAGTGAGGAAGTCCGGTGTGTTGAACAGGCCGATCCGGGCGGCTCGCGACCGGGAGCACTGAGCCATCAGCCACTCGAGCCCGCGGTCGAGGACGACCTGGTTGTTGTCGCGGAGGAAGGTCTTGGAGTCGACCGGCCCCTCGTCGGTGGTCACCTGGTCGGGCACCAGCATGTGCCAGCGGTAGAGCAGGTCGAACTCGACGGCGATCCAGCTGGACCGGTTCCACGGCTTCTTCGCCGCCATCCCGGGGACGACGGTCAGCGGCGGGTCGTGCGGCGCGATGTGCCGGATGTACTCCTCGACCACGAGCTTCAGCAGCAGCACGACCATGATCAGCCGGGTGGTCTGGAAGAGCCGTTCGTCGAGATCCGCGACGGTCATCCGCCGGTCCCAGACCGGGTGTTCGCGGCCGAGTTCGTACTCCTTGGCCAGCAGCCCGGCGATGCGGTTGTGCTCGCGGACGAACAGGACGTCGAGGGCGGTGCTGCCCGCGGTGGAGTTGCCGTGCTCGAGCCCGACGGCGAAGAAGAGGTCCTTCTGCCGGTCGGACACACCTGCGAGCAGTACGTCGAGGAGCCAGTCCTCGTCGTGCAGGCCCTTGAACTCGGGTTTGACCGCGTGCGTGCCACCGGGCGTGCGCTCGAAGAGGAACGGCGGGTACTCCTGGCCGTCGATCTGCTGGGACTTCAGCCGGCCGCCCGCCAACGACCGCAGCAGCCGCGTCTTCGGCTCCGACAGGCCGTAGATCTGGCAGAAGTCGATCTCCTGCGTCGAGGTGTTCTTGCGCCAGTCGGTGTGGTCGGTCCGCAGGAAGCTGTCGGTGAACCACTGGGCGAACAGCAGGAACAGCACGCTGGTGTCGACCGACGGCGTCTCCTGCCCCGGGGGCCGGCGGAACAGCCCCAGCACCTCGGCCTGGCTGGGCAGCTGCTGCCCCTCGGGGGCCACCGGCAGGTGCCGGCCGCTGAACGACCGGTCGGTGAGGCTGATCCAGCTCGTGTAGTCGCCGGCCAGCGTGAACGGGCGGGGACGAGGCGGGGTGGCATTGGCCAGGAGCGAAACGAATCCCGAGGTGAGCACTCGTGGGCCGAACGGGACGCGCCGGAGCACGTCCGTGGCGACGGCGACCGCTCCGTTCAGCGCTGGTGGGATGAGCGGCATGACGTCCCCCTGGGGCACGCGCCCGGAACGTCCAGCGGACGGACTCTCGGGTGCCTCTGGTCCGCGATGCTGGGGGCACGGGGTTCAGGGCGTCAATCCGCTTCGTCGTGCCTGGGAGGACCCCGTTCCGCCCGACACTCTTCGCGACCGGGCCATCACTGCAGGCGCGCATCGGAAGTCGCTTCCTCTGCGCACCGCGGGTCGCACCGCCTCAGAAAGGGCCGACCGACTGCGCGAACCTCTGCTGCCCCGCCGTCGGTGTAGGCGTCGACGTGGTCGAGGTCGACCCGGGCGACCGGCTGGCCGCAGCCGGGATGGCGGCCGGTGCGATCGCGCCCCTTCACGAAGAGCAGCGGTGGCCGCCCGTCGTCAGCGGCCGGGTACCGCTCGAACACCTCGAGCCCCTGGCGTGTTGCCGCTCACATCGGCGGACCCTAGCGGTGCCTTCCTGCGTTACCAGGCATGATCCCCCGGGATCACCCAGCACCAGTGAACGACAGCCACCGCGGCGGGCGTCGACGCTCCCCGGCGACGAATGACGAATGGAGCGCCCTCGTGCGTATCGGAGTTCCGCGGGAGACCAAGGCCCGCGAGACACGGGTGGCGGCCACGCCGGCCACGGTGACCAAGCTCGTGGGCCTCGGCTACGACGTCGTCGTCGAGAGCGGCGCAGGGCAGGCCAGCAGCTTTCCCGACGCGGCCTACACCGAGGCCGGGGCGAGCGTCGGGACCGCTGATGAGGCCTGGCAGGCCGACGTCGTCCTCCGGGTCAACGCGCCCGCGACCGAGGAGATCGGCCGGCTGTGCGACGGCGCGACGCTGGTCAGCCTGCTGAGCCCCGCGCTCAACCCCGAACTGGTCGACGCGCTCGCCGCGCGACCGATCACGGCGCTCGCGATGGACGCCGTTCCACGGATCTCCCGGGCGCAGTCGCTGGACGTGCTGAGCTCGATGGCCAACATCGCCGGCTACCGCGCCGTCATCGAGGCCGCACACACCTTCGGCCGATTCTTCACCGGGCAGGTGACCGCGGCGGGCAAGGTGCCTCCGGCGAAGGTGCTGGTCGCAGGCGCCGGGGTCGCCGGACTCGCTGCGATCGGCGCGGCCAGCAGCCTGGGCGCGAT
>JAOPUS010000053.1 GCA_025963345.1 Blastococcus sp.
CAGCTGTCCTTCGACGACCTCTTCGGCGACGCGCCCACCGAGCCCGCGGCTCCGCGGCGGCTGCTCGACCCCGCCGAGGTGGCCGCCCGGTGCGGGCTGTCCTACGCCCCCTCGCCGGAGCAGGCCCGGGTGGTCTCCGCTCCGCCGGACCGGCCGCTCGTGGTCGTGGCCGGCGCGGGGTCGGGCAAGACGGAGACCATGGCCGCCCGAGTCTCGTGGCTCGTGGCCAACCGGCTGGTGGAGCCGGAGGCCATTCTCGGGCTCACGTTCACCCGCAAGGCGGCCAGTGAGCTCAACGAGCGCGTGCGTCTGCGCCTGGGTGCGCTCGCCCGCCACCCGGCGACCGACGCGGACCTCCGCCGCCGGCTCGACATCGCCCAGCCGACCGTCTCCACCTACCACGGGTACGCGGCGGCGCTGGTCGCCGAGCACGGCCTGCGGATCGGGGTCGAGCCCGGTGCCGGAGTGCTCGGCCCGGCGATGTGCTGGGGCCAGGCCGCCACGGTCGTGACGTCCTGGACCGGCGACATGAGCGACGTCCCGCTGACCCTGCTCACCACGGTGGAGGACGTGCTGGCGCTCGCTTCCGAGCTCGGCGAGCACGACATCAGCCCGGCGGCCCTGCGCTCGTGGACCACCCGGCTGGAGGCGCAGATCGCCGGCTACCCGGACGCCCCACGCAAGAAGGGGCCCTACAAGGACGTCAGCGACGTGCTCGCCCGCCAGCGGGCCCGCGTGGCCCTGCTGCCGCTGGTCGAGGCGTTCGAGTCGCGCAAGCGCGCTGCGGGCGCCATCGACTACGCCGACCAGGTCGCCTACGCCGCGCGGATCGCGGTCGCCTCGGCCGAGGTCGGCCGCCGGGAGCGCGCCCGGTGGAAGGTCGTCCTGCTCGACGAGTACCAGGACACCAGCGTCGGCCAGCTCCGGATGCTCGAAGCCCTGTTCGGCCGCGAGACCGGCCACCCGGTGCTCGCCGTCGGCGACCCCCGCCAGTCGATCTACGGCTGGCGTGGAGCGTCAGCCGGCACCATCGAGCGCTTCGCCCGCACCTTCCCCGGTGTTCGGGACCGTCGCGCCGAACGGCTCACTCTGGCCACCAGCTGGCGCAACGACGACGCCGTCCTCGCCGTCGCCAACGCGGTGTCGGGGATGCTGCCGCCACCCGATCAGCCGCTGCCCGACCTCGCCCCGGCGCCCACGGCGGGCCGGGGCGCGGTGAGCGTCGGCCTGTACGGGACGGTGGCCGAGGAGACCGAAGCCCTCGCCGACCGGCTGGCCGCGTGCTGGAACGGGACCGACGCGGCGCTGCCCGGCCGGGCGGACCGACGGCGGCCCACCGTGGCGGTGCTGGTCCGGGCCCGCAAGCAGCTGCCGGGCATTGCCGCGGCCCTGCGCGAACGTGGGGTGCCGGTGGAGGTCGTCGGTCTCGGCGGCCTGCTCGAGGTACCCGAGGTGTCCGACGTCGTCGCCACGCTGACCGTGCTGGTCGACCCGACCGCCGGTGACGCGCTCGGCCGGCTGATCACCGGTGCTCGCTGGCGGATCGGCCCGCGGGACCTCGCCGCCCTGGAGACCCGCGCCCGGGCACTCGTCCACGCGCGCCGCCCGGCCCGTCCCGAGGAGTCCGACGATGGCGCCGCACCGAAGTCCGAGCCGCCGTCGGAACGCGGCAGCATCGTGGAAGCGCTCGACGACCTCGGTGGGCCGGACGCCTACTCGGCGGCGGGCTACCGGCGACTCCGGCGACTCGGCGCGGAGCTGGGCCACCTGCGTACCCGGCTGAGCGAGTCACTGCCCGACCTGGTCGACGAGGTCGCCCGCACCCTGGGCCTGGAGACCGAGCTGGCCAGCGCCCCGGGCGCCAGCCCGGCCGGGGCGCGGGCGCAGCTCGACGCCCTGCACGGCGTCGCCGCGGAGTTCACCGAACTGGCCGAGCTGCCGTCGCTCCCGGCTTTCCTCGGTTATCTGCGCGACGCCGAGGAACGCGAGCGCGGCCTCGAACCCGGCGAGGTGGCGGTCAACCCGGAGGCGGTGCAGCTGCTGACCGGGCACTCCAGCAAGGGGCTGGAGTGGGACGTCGTCGCCGTTCCGGGGATGACCAAGGACCAGTTCCCGGCCAAGGCCGACACCAGCGACTCCTGGATCAAGGACCCCGGCGCGGTGCCCGCCGAGCTGCGGCTCACCGACCGCGAGGAGCTGCCGCGGCTGCGCCTGCCGGTGCCCGGTTCCGGCGACCAGGCCGTGGTGAAGCAGGCACTGGAGGACTACGTCCAGGAGTGGAAGGACTTCGGGGTCGCCGAGGAGGTCCGGCTCGGCTACGTCGCGGTCACCCGCGCCCGGCACGTGCTGCTCTGCTCGGGCAGCTGGTGGCGGGACGGGAAGACGGTGTGTGGCCCCTCGTCGTTGCTGACCACCATCCGGGCCGCCTGCGAGGACGGCGCGGGCGAGGTAGTCCACTGGGCCGAGGCACCCGCGGACGACGCGACCAACCCGGCCTTGGAGGAGTGGCCTGTCGGGCAGTGGCCCGCCGATCCGCTGACCTCGGGACGGCGCCGCGCACTGAGTGCCGCCGCGGACCTGGTCACCGCGGCGGCGCCGCACCCGCTGGACCCCGGGCTGGTGCTCGACGGCACCGATCCGCAGCTCGAGCAGTGGGTGCGCGACGCCGACCTTCTGCTGCGCGAGCGGGCGCGGGCAGCCAGCCCGACCGTCGACGTCCCGCTGCCCTCGCACCTGTCGGTATCGGCGCTGGTCACCCTGCGCCGCGACCCGGCCGAGCTGGCCCGGCGACTGCGGCGGCCGATGCCCGCGGCACCGGCACCGCAGGCCCGGCGGGGCACCGCCTTCCACACCTGGCTGGAGGAGCGGTTCGGTGCGGCGAAGCTGGTCGATCTGGACGAGCTCCCCGGTTCCGGCGACGAGTTCGCCGCGCCGGACGGCGCGCTGGCGGAGCTGCAGGAGGCGTTCCTGGCCAGCGAGTGGGCCGACCGGCAGCCGGCCGAGGTCGAGGTGCCGTTCGAGACGCCGCTCGGCCCGCTCACGCTGCGCGGTCGGATCGACGCCGTCTACGCAGACGGGGACGGCGGCTACGAGGTCATCGACTGGAAGACCGGTCCGCCGCCGTCGGGCGCCGAACTGACCGCCGCCGGGGTGCAGTTGGCGGCCTACCGGCTGGGCTGGTCCCGGTTGACCGGAGTCCCGGTTGAACGGGTCAGCGCAGGCTTCCACCACGTCGCGGCGAAGGAGACCTTGCGGCCGGTCGACCTGCTGGACGACGCAGGCCTGCTCGCGCTGGTCACCGGCACCGCCTGATCAGGGCCCGTTCCGTCGTCCAGCGCTCAATCGCGGCCGCGCGATATGTCGACAGGTCGAACACGAACGGGCCGAATCCGGCGTGATCCCGCTTCGGCAGGCAGCCCGTTCCACCGCCTCCGTCGTGGTCGCCTGTCGGCTCGACGCCTTGCGCTTGCGCACAGGTGCGATCACGACCGTCAGCGGAGTGCCGTTGACCACCGGCGTCATCCCGAAAGGCCTCGTCCCCCTCGTCGTCAGGTGAAGCGGCGAAGCTGAGCACGCCCACCGGTCACGCCGAGGCGATGCGGTCGAGGATCGCGGCGGCCAGCTGATCCGGCGCCTGCTCGGGGATCCAGTGCGTGATCCCCGGCAGCTCCACGAACCGGTAGTCACCGGTCACGTAGTTGGCGCACGCCTCGGCCGCGGTCCGGCCGATCGCGACGTCGCCGTCGCTCCACACGTAGGTCGTCGGCACCTCGATCGGGGCCACCCGCTCGCTCGAGCTCATCGCCCGGTACCAGTTCAGGGCCGCGCTGAGCGCCCCCGGCGCCGACAGCACGGCCACGTACTCCTCGATAGCCTCGGCCGGCACCCCGGAGTCGCCCTCACCGCCGGACAGCATCCGCCGCAGCCGGCGGGCGCCGTCGGCGAGCAGGACCTCCTCGGCCTTGCCCTCCTGCCAGAACAGCCGGATGTAGGCCGACCGCTCCTTCTGCTCGGGGTCCGTCCGGTAGGCCACCGTGTACGCCGCCGGATGCGGCACCGAGACGGCGGTCAGGGACCGCACGCGGTCGGAGTGCCAGGCCGCCAGTGCCCACGCCACGTTGGCGCCCCAGTCGTGGCCGACGACGTCGGCCTGCGGCAGGTCCAGGGCGGTCATGAGGTCCGCGGTCACCTGGGTGAGGCTCTGCGTGGAGTAGGCGCCCACCTCGTCGGGCCGGGCGCCGGGGGAGTAGCCGAGCTGGTCCGGGGCGTACGTGCGCAGCCCGGCCCGGGCGAGGAGCGGACTGACCGCGGCCCAGGACGCCGAGGTCTCGGGGAAGCCGTGCAGCAGCAGCACCGGCCGGCCGTCCTCGGGGCCGTCGGCCCGCACATCGAAGGTCAGGTCACCGACGTCGACGTGCAGCAGCTCCTCGGACATGCCCCGGACGCTAGCCCGACGACCGTGCGGCCGCTGGCGTCGCTACGGTCGGCTCCCGTGACCAGCAGCGCAGAGCACTCCGAAGCAGGGCACTCCACCGCAGAGCGCGACTTCGTCCTCGCCCACCTCGACGACCTCCATGCCGACCTCGACGCCTGGCTGCGCATCCCGTCGATCTCCGCGGACCCCGCGCACGCCCCGGACGTGGCAGACAGCGCCGCCTGGCTGGCCGAGGCGCTGCGCCGCGTCGGCTTCCCGACCGTCGAGATCTGGCCGACCCCCGGCGCCCCCGCGGTCTTCGCCGAGTGGCCCTCGGCGGACGCCGGCGCCCCGGTCGCCCTCGTCTACGGCCACCACGACGTCCAACCGGTCGATCCGCTGGAGCTGTGGGAGCACCCCCCGTTCGAACCCACCGTCGTCGAGGGCCCCGACGGCCCGGAGCTGCACGCCCGCGGCGCCATCGACGACAAGGGCAACGTGGCCTTCCACCTGCTCGGTATGCGGGCCCATCTGGCCGCGACCGGTCGGGACACCCCCGCGGTGACCGTCAAGTTGCTCATCGAGGGTGAGGAGGAATCGGGGTCACCGCACTTCGCCGCGCTGCTCCGGGAGCGCGCCGACCGGCTGACCTGCGACGTCGTCGTCGTCAGCGACACGGGCATGGCCGCCCACGACGTGCCGAGTGCGGTCGTCGCCATGCGCGGCCTCGCCGACGCCGAGATCACCCTCCGAGGGCCCGCCGTCGACCTGCACTCCGGCTCCTTCGGCGGCGCCGTCCCCAACCCTCTGCACGCGATGGCGCAGCTGCTCGCCGCGCTTCACGACGAGCAGGGGCGCGTCACCCTGCCCGGGTTCTACGACAAGGTCCGCCCGCTGTCGGACCGGGAGCGCGAGCTGATGGCCCGGGTGCCCTTCGACGAGCAGGAGTGGCTCGACGGTCCGGCGGCGTCCCGGGTCGCGACCGGCGAGGAGGGCTTCAGCACCCTCGAGCGGCTCGGGGCCCGGCCGACGGCCGAGGTCAACGGCATGTGGGGCGGCTACACCGGCCCGGGCCACAAGACGATCATCCCGGCGGAGGCGCACGCCAAGCTCACCTTCCGGCTGGTCTCCGAGCAGCGCCCCGAGGACGTCGGTCCGCAGCTGCGCGCCTGGGTGGAGGCCAACCTGCCCGCCGGCATCGAGGCCGAGGTGCACACCCCGCCCGGTGGCGTCTCCCCGTGCTCCAGCGATCTCGACTCCCCGGCCATGGGTGCCCTGCTCGCCGCCATCGCGCAGGCCTGGGACAGCGAGCCGAGTGAGGTGCTCTACCTCCGCGAGGGCGGCAGCGGGCCCGAGGCCGACCTCGTCGAGGCCCTGGACGCGCCGCTGTTGTTCCTGGGCGCCGGCCTGCCGACCGACCGCATCCACTCGCCGAACGAGCGCGTCCTGCTGCCGATGCTCCACCGCGGCGCCGAGGCGGCCGCCCATCTGTGGCGTGAGCTCGGGCAGATGCGACTGGGCTAGCTCCTCGTGCCGACGACGACGGTGGCGCCCCGTTCGTCGTCGGCCACCACCCGGCCCCGTAGCCCGGCGGCGGTCACGGTCTCGACGGCGTCCGACGCCTGGTCCTCGCTGGTCTCGAACAGCAGCGAGCCGCCCGGGGCCAGCCAGGCCGGGGCGGCCTCGATCACCCGGCGTGCGACGTCCAGGCCGTCCGCGCCGCCGTCGAGCGCCACCCGCGCCTCGTGCAGCCGGGCCTCCGGCGGCATCAGCGCGATCGCGTCGCTCGGCACGTACGGCACGTTGGCCAGCAGTACGTCCACCCGGCCCCGCAGCGCCGGAGGAAGCGCCTCATACAGGTCCCCCTCAAAGGCCTGCCCGCCCACCCGGGCGACGTTTCCCCGGGCACACGAGACGGCGGCGGGGTCGACGTCCGCGGCGTGCAGCTCGACACCGTCGACGGCGGTGGCGACCGCGACGCCGAGGGCGCCCGATCCGCAGCAGAGGTCGACGACCACAGCGCGCGGCCCGGCCAGGGCGATCGCCTCCTCCACCAGGAACTCGGTGCGGCGGCGCGGGACGAAGACCCCGGCCGCGACGGCGATCCGCAGCCCGCTGAACTCCGCCCAGCCGAGGACGTGTTCGAGCGGCTCGCCGGCGACCCGCCGTTCCACGAGGGCGTCCAGCTCGGCCGCCGTCCGGACCTCCTGCAGGAGCAGGCGTGCCTCGTCCTCGGCGAACACGCAGCCCGCGGCGCGCAGCCGGAGGACGACGGTTTCTTCACGGGACTCGGACATGGGGCCGGGACGCTACCCGTCCGAGCGCCGCACGTCCGGGGACGGACGTCCCCGTCGTCCTAGGGTGGAGCCGTGACCGGACCAGCGCAGCCGGTTCCCGGTTGGTACCCCGACCCCGACGGCGCACCCGGCATGGTGCGGTGGTGGAACGGCATCAGCTGGTCCGACGTCGCCACCCCCGCAGGGCCGGGCGTCGCCGTGCAGTCCTCGCCGGTCCTGGCGCCCCCGGTCCGACCCCCGGCGCCCGCCGCGTCGCCGGCGCACGTGCCCTCCGGTACCGGGAGTCGCACCCCGTGGATCGTCGGCATCTCGCTGCTCGTGATCCTCGCGGTGGTCGGCGCGGCGCTCTTCGTCGGCCGCTCCGGGAGCGACTCGCCGGTCGCGGACCCTGCGGTCCCGTCCTCGCAGCCGCTGCCGCCGGCCGCCCCCACGTTCGCGCCGGGCACGGTCCGGATCATCGACGACGCCTCCGGCGTCTCCTACCCGTTCCTCGGCGACGGCTGGTACGAGTGGGCGCTCTGGGACCAGCACGAGACCACCGACACCGCGGGGCAGTACTTCACCACCCAGGAGCTCACACCGGACGGGAAGACCTTCATCTCGCAGTGCTCCTCGGGACCGCTGGTGGACGGCTTCGGCTGGGCAGGCCCGTCGACCCTGCAGTCGACGCTGGCGACAGTCGCCGACAGCGTGCGCCTCAACTACTACCCCGGCCCCAACGAGCGGAAGGTGCTGCGCGACGAGGCCCGCACCGTCGACGGGCACGCCGCCCACCTCTACGAGTTCCAGCTCTCCTGGGACGTGCCCGGCTACGACGCCAGCGGTGAACGGGCGGCGCTGCTGCTGATCGACGTCGGCCGGCCGGCGCCGGCGCTGGTCTACGTCTCGATCCCGAACACGCACGCGGAGCTCTACGGGGTCATCGACCGCGTGCTCGACTCAGTCGAAGTGTTGTGACGGGCCCTGCGACCGACGAGCGGGGCCCGGAGGGTCCTCGAGGAGGGGCGCGTCCGCCGGGGCTCGTCGCGGCAGGGGGACGGACATCGGCCGGGGTGTCACCCGGAGGGTGACAGTGTCTTAGTGTCGGGACGTGACAACAGCTGGGGCCGAACTGACCCTGCGGCACCCGGTGGAGCGCTTCACGCTGGAGAACGGCCTGCGCGTCGTCCTCGCCCCGGACCGCAGCGTGCCCGTCGTGGCGGTGAGCGTCTTCTACGACGTGGGGATGCGTAACGAACCCGAGGGGCGCACGGGCTTCGCGCATCTGTTCGAGCACATGATGTTCCAGGGGTCGGCGAACGTCCCGAAGATGGAGCACGCCCGGCTGGTGCAGGCCGCCGGCGGCACGTTCAACGGCTCCACGCACCAGGACTACACGAACTACTTCGAGGCCCTCCCCGCCGAGGCCCTCGAGCGGGCGCTCTTCCTCGAGGCCGACCGCATGGCCGCACCCGCGATCACCGAGGAGAACCTCCGCAACCAGATCGACGTGGTGAAGGAGGAGATCCGGGTCAACGTGCTCAACCGGCCCTACGGCGCCTTCCCCTGGCTGCAGCTGCCGCAGGTCGCCTTCGAGAGCTTCGCCAACACCCACGACGGTTACGGGTCCTTCGTCGACCTGGAGTCCTCCACCGTCGACGACGCGGCCGACTTCTTCTCCCGCTACTACGCGCCCGGCAACGCCGTCCTCTGCCTCGGCGGTGACTTCGACGTCGCTGAGACCGAGCGGCTGGTCCAGCGCTGGTTCGGGCCGATCCAGGCCCGGCCGGTCCCGCCGATCCCGCCCACCGGTGAACCGGCACCGACGACGGTCCGCACCGCGGTCGTCGAGGACGCGCTGGCCCCCGCGCCGGCGCTGGCCCTCGGCTGGCGGGTGCCCGACCCGATCGGCGAGTTCGACAGCTACCTCGGCACCGTGCTCCTCGCCGAACTGCTCAGCGAGGGCGACGCCTCCCGCCTGGAGCGCCGGCTGGTGCACGACGACCGGATCGCCATCGCCCAGAGCAGCTACGTCGGTCTGTTCGGCGACCCGTTCGACGTCCGTGACGCCACCCTGCTGACCACCCAGGTGCACCACCCGGCCGCCGTCCCGGCCGAGCGGGTGCAGGCCGCGGTGAACGAGGAGATCCTGCGGATCGCCACCGACGGTGTCGGCGCGGACGAACTCGGCCGCGTGCAGGCCCGGACCGAGGCGCAGCTGCTGCGGCAGGCGGACTCCGTCCTCGGCCGCACGCTCGGCTTCGCGGCCGCGGAGCTGATCCACGGGCGCGCCGAGCTGGCCGGCGAGCTCGCCGCGCGGCTGGCCGCGGTGACTCCAGGCCAGGTGAAGGACGCCGCCGGGCGGCTGGATCCGGCCACCGCCGCCGTCCTGGAGCTGCGGGCCACCGGAGGACGACGATGAGTTCCACGCTGGACCTCTCGCTGATCCCGCCGCTGGGCGAGCCGCGCCCCCAACCGGTGCCGGAGACGCACGAGACGACGCTGCCGAACGGGCTGCGTCTGGTCGTCGTGCCCCGTCCCGGCGTCCCCCTGATCGAGCTGCGGTTGCGGGTCCCCTTCGCCGCGCGGACCGCAGTCGCCGCGGGGGAGCACACCGCCCGCGGCGCCGTGCTCTCCGGCGCCGTCCTGCTGGGCACGAGCGCGCACGACCAGACCGGCATCGCCGAGCTGCTGCAGAGCCACGGTGCTGAGCTGTCGGTCTCCAGCGATCCCGATCGCCTGCTGTTCGCCACGACCATGCTCCCGGACGGCCTGGCTCCGGTCCTCGGCCTGGTCGCCGAGATCCTCACCGACGCGACCTATCCCGACGACAAGGTCGAGGGGGAGCGCGACCGGGTGGCCGAGCGGATCGCGATCGCCCGCTCCCAGCCGGGTGTCATCGCCCGGACGGCACTGGCGGCCCGCCGTTACGGCGACCACCCGTACGCCATTCAGCTGCCGGACGACCAGCTCGTGGCGGCCGTGGACGGTGACGCACTGCGCCACCTGCACCGGGAGCGCGTGCTGCCCGCCGGCAGCAGCCTCGTCCTGGTAGGCGACCTGGACCCGCGCACCGCGACCGAGGTGGTCGCGGGGGCGCTCGCGGCCTGGTCGGCGACCGGGCACGCCGTGGAGGCCCCGCCGGCACCGGAGCTGCGGGTGCCGGGCATCGAGCTCGTCGACCGGCCCGGCGCGGTGCAGTCCAACCTCCGGCTCGGCGGCCCCGCCCCCGGCCGCACCGACCCCGACCTCCCGGCCGTGCGGCTGGCCAACATGATCTTCGGCGGTTACTTCTCCTCGCGGCTGGTGGAGAACATCCGCGAGCGGCGCGGCTACACCTACAGCCCGCGCAGCTCGGTGGACCACCAAGCGGCCGGTTCGTCGTTCCTCGTCGAGGCCGACGTCGCCACGGAGGTGACCGGGCCGGCGCTTCTGGAGACCTGGTACGAGCTCGGCCGCATGGCTCTCACGTCGGTGACCGACGCGGAACTCGACGGTGCCCGCCGCTACATCCTCGGCAGCATGGCGCTCTCCACGGCCACGCATGCCGGTCTGGCCAGCACGCTGTCGGCGCTGGTCGGGGCCGGCCTGCCGGCGGAGTGGCTCGCCGAGCACCAGCAGGCGCTGGGCGCGGTCACCGTCCAGGAGGTCCAGGACGTCTCGCTGCGCTACCTGGCCACCGAGGCCCTGACCGCTGTCGTCGTGGGGGACTCCGGTCAGGTCGCCGGGCCGCTGCAGGCCCTTGCGCCGGTCAGCGTCACGAAGTCCCAGGACGGCGGTCCCGCGTGAGAGTGCCGGCAGGCGGCAGCACCCCGGCGGACAACCCGTCCCCGGCGGAGCGCTCCGCCGCCGAGTCGGCCTGGCCGGAGGGCACCCGCGCCTCCGACGGGGTCGTGCCGGTGCTGTCTCGGGTTGCCCACGACCGCGGCCACCTGTCCCGTTCGCTGCCGGATCCGACCGCCGGGCGCCCGGTGCGGGTGCTCACCGTCGACGGCAAGCGGTCCGTGCCGGTGGCCGAGGGGCCGTCCGGGCCGCAGCTGGTCTGGGACGAGCAGCCCGAACTCCCGCTCGGTGCGGTCTACCTCGGCGAGGCGGACGGCGTTCACTTTGCCGCCGTCCGCGGGGAGCGCTCGCTCACCGTCAACGGGCGGCCGGTCGACACATGGACGGGGCTGCGGGAGGTCGGCGCCGACCTCGGCGACCTCGACGCGGGTCTGCTCGTCCAGGCCATCGGCATCCTCGAATGGCACGAGCGCAACAAGTTCAGCCCGCTGACCGGGGCGGCGACGACCATCGAGCGTCACGGGTGGGTGCAGCGGGACCCGACGACCGGTACCGAGGTGTTCCCCCGGACCGACCCGGCCGTGATCATGCTCGTGCACGACGGCGCGGGCCGAGTGGTGCTCGGGCGCCAGGCGGTCTGGCCGCCGGGGCGCTTCTCGATCCTGGCCGGCTTCGTCGAGCCCGGGGAGTCCGCCGAGGCAGCTGTTGCCCGGGAGGTCGGCGAAGAGGTCGGTCTGCACGTCAGCGACATCCGGTACGTCAGCAGCCAGCCCTGGCCGTTCCCACAGTCGCTGATGCTGGGCTTCGTGGCGCGTGCCGACGGCGCGGAGCCGCTCCGGCTGGACCCCGACGAGATCGAGGAGGCCCGCTGGTTCACCCGCGCGGAGCTTCTCGCCGGGGAGGGGCCACGCGCCCTGCCGCCGCCGGTGTCGATCGCGCGGAACATCCTCGACCGCTGGATCGCCGGCGAGTTCGGATAAGGACCCCCTCCTCCCCACCCCTCGCAGGCTCGCGGTGGTGCCCGGGAGGGGGCCTTAGCCGAGGAATCGGCCGCCCAGCACCAGCGCCGGGCGGTCAGGGTGGTCGGCGAGGACGACGGCATCGGCCAGTGCGGCCGGGTCGACCTCGTCGTCGTAGCGGTCGAAGGCGGGCAGCTCCCAAGCCTGTTCGGGAGGCGTCAGTCGCCGCCGGGCCGACGGGCCGACCCGGAGGTGGACGACGACGTCGAAGGCCAGGCCGACCCCCTGCAGCAACGATCCCGGCACCAGCAGGACGCCGTCGGGGGGCATCGGCCGGGGCCGGGCGCGGGCGGCGCGGTCCCGTTCGAGGTCCCACA
>JAOPUS010000076.1 GCA_025963345.1 Blastococcus sp.
CGGCGGACAGCTGGATGAAGCCGCTCGTGCGCGGGCACGAGACCGACCTCGTCGAGATCCCGGCCAACTGGTACCTCGACGACCTGCCGCCGATGATGTTCATCAAGTCCAGCCCGAACAGCCACGGCTTCGTCAACCCGCGGGACATCGAGCAGATGTGGCGCGATCAGTTCGACTGGGTGCATCGCGAACTGGACTACGCGGTGTACACGATGACCATCCACCCCGACGTCTCCGGCCGTCCCCAGGTGCTCCTGGCTCTCGAGCGGCTCATCGAACACATCAACGGTCACGACGGCGTCCGCTGGGCCACCTTCGATCAGATCGCCGACGATTTCTTGAGCCGCTCTCCCCGCACCGGTAGGGACGCCCCGGCCGGCGCGACCACCTGAACCGGGAGGTCGGCGCTGGGTGACCAGGCGGCCCCTCACAGCGCGGCCACCCGCACGGGCGCTGGAACCGACGGTCAAGGGCACTCGGCGGCGTGCCAGAAGCGGCAGCAGGCACGAGAGGGCTCGTTCGCGCGATCCCGGCGGGTGACCCCGAGACAGCACGGAGAGCGAGCGGACGGAGGAGCCGACGGGGAGCTACGGATCAGGACCACGAAGCCGCGCAGACCGCGCCACTTCCCCACTTCGGGAGACGCCGGTGGGACGGAGCCCACTTCTCGGTGCCCGAACCCCCCTCGGACACCGGAATGAACCCCCACGGCTCGGTAGCCGTGGGGGTTCTGTCGTCACGGCCTACGTCGGCGTCCACTGCTCCCCTGGCTTGCGCCGCTGCCCCGTAGCCGTGGTCACGACGCCGGAGCGGCATTCCGTGACCGCCCGACCAGAATCGCCCGGGTGGATGCCTCGATCAGGGCGATCCGGCGTCCGGCCCCTCGAGTCGTGGGAGCTCACTCTCGCTGAGAAGGGCGTGACCCACTCGCCGATCGCCGACCGGCCCTGGGGCTCGGTGCTCGCGTTCCACGATCCCGACCAGATCCAGCTGGAGTTCTGTTCGCCGCCGGCGCACTGAGCGGGAGCGGTCATGCATCTCCTCGTCACGATCACGCCGACCTACGAGGCCGCACAATGCCCTCGACGCCCAGCCGGGTGGTCCTGGGGCGTTCTCGGCTGGACGGCCGAGCGGTACCGACCGGTCGCGTTCTGGGTGAGCGGCGGCGCACGCTCGGCGTCCTGGAGGGTGGTCGTGCACTCACGAGGTGCGCTGGGTGACGAGAACATCGTGCAGAGCCGTCCCCGGCTGACCGGCGTCCCGGGCGGAGTCGAGAGCCCACGACCGGGTGATGTCCGATCGGCAACACCCGCTCATCATGGGAACGGCTTCACTCGCACCGCCTCGAGGTCGAGGCGTTCGCTGGCGCGTCTCGGTGTCCCACCTAGTCTCGATGACGTGAGCGTCGCACCGCCAACGTCCGTCACCCTCGACGACCGCTTTGCCCGCGATCTCGCGGAGATGGCTGTTCCCTGGCAGGCCGAGGAGGCTCCCGACCCGCGGTTGCTCGTGCTGAACGAGTCGTTGGCCACCGAGCTCCGCTTCGACCCCGCCTGGCTGCGGAGCTCCGACGGGCTGCGCCTGCTCGTCGGCAACGCGGTCCCCAGCGGTGCCACTCCGGTGGCGCAGGCCTACGCCGGGCACCAGTTCGGCGGGTTCGTCCCACGCCTCGGCGACGGGCGCGCACTCCTGCTCGGTGAGCTCGTCGACGTCTCTGGCCGCGTTCGCGACCTCCACCTGAAGGGGTCCGGGCGCACGCCGTTCGCGCGCGGCGGCGACGGCCTGGCCGCGGTCGGTCCGATGCTGCGCGAATACGTCGTCAGCGAGGCGATGCACGCCCTGGGCATCCCCACGACCCGTTCCCTCGCCGTGGTGGCGACCGGGCGCCCGGTGCGCCGCGAGACCCTGCTGCCAGGGGCCGTGCTCGCCCGGGTCGCCAGCAGTCATCTGCGCGTAGGGAGCTTCCAGTACGCCCGGGCCACCGGCGACGTCGACCTCCTGCGCCGCCTCGCCGACCACGCGATCACCCGTCACCACCCCGGCGCCGCCGAGTCCGAGCGCCCCCATCTCGCACTGTTCGAGGCGGTGGTCGCCGCCCAGGCGTCGCTGGTGGCCCGGTGGATGCTCGTGGGCTTCGTCCACGGGGTCATGAACACCGACAACATGACGATCTCGGGCGAGACCATCGACTACGGGCCGTGCGCCTTCATGGACGCCTTCGACCCGGCCACCGTCTACAGCTCGATCGACCACGGCGGGCGCTACGCCTACGGCAATCAGCCGGTCGTGGCCGAGTGGAACCTCGCCCGGCTGGCCGAGGCACTCCTCCCCCTGCTCCACGACGACCCGGAGCAGGCGGTCGCACTCGCGGTGGAGTCGCTCGGCGCCTTCCGCCGGCAGTACGACGACGCCTGGTCGACCGGCATGCGGGTCAAGCTCGGGCTGCCCGATGGCCTCGATGACGCGGTGGCCTCGCCCCTGGTCGACGAACTGCTCGCACAGCTCCAGGAGAGCCACGTCGATCACACGTCCTTCTTCCGCGTCCTCGCCGCAGCCGCCCGCGGTGACGCCGAACCCGCGCGAAACCTGTTCCTCGACCTCGCGGCGTTCGACGGGTGGCTGCAGCGCTGGCGCGCCCTGGGCCCGGACGCCGACGCGATGGACCGGGTCAACCCCGTCTACATCCCCCGCAACCACCTCGTCGAGGAGGCCCTCGCCGCCGCGACCGAGGGCGACCTGGCTCCGCTCGACGGGCTGCTGGACGCAATGACCACCCCCTTCGACGAACGCCCCGGCCTCGAGCGCTACGCCACCCCCGCCCCGAAGGATTTCGGCGAGTACCGGACCTTCTGCGGGACGTGAGTCCTCGAACAGTCCACGTCAGAGCCCCGCGGTCATCGACCGTGGGGCTCGATCGTTCGAGATGGTCGGTCGCTGGACACGACCGAGCAGCTCGGGTGAACAGGTCGGTCGGCCTGGTCCGGTGTCGATCTTGACCGGATCCACTGCGCCTGGGGTGATGCCGTGGACCACGATCCGCTCGGAGGAGACGCGACGCGGCACGCCGGCCTGCGCTCACGCCCGGGACGCCCGGACGTCCCGCTGCGCCAAGCAGTGAGCGCCTCACGGCACCTCGCCCCCCCACCCCTCCCCCGGCAGCTTGCTGCCGGTGGACCCACCGACCACCTCCCGACCAGACGTTCGTCGCCGGCGAACGGTCGCCCGGCTCTGGGCGGAGTTCCTGGCCGAGTGCCCCCTCGTCGTCTCCCCGGTCCGGACCCAGCCGGCCTCCCCGCACGGCTTCGACATCGAGAGCGCGGAGACCGCGGCAGCGACCATGCGACAGCTGCGCCCGGTGGACGTCCAGGCCCCGGGGTGTCGGCTCGGCATCGCCGCACCCCGGGACTGTGCCCATCGCACTGCCACACAGCGGAGTTGGCTGACCAGCCACCGTGTCGACCCGGACACGGTCATGCCCCCCAGGTCCTCGACCGCGGGGTTCTGCCGTCTCAGGCACTCCCCGTCATCGGCCGATGACCGGACGGCGGAGGCTCCGGTCGACCACGGTGACCACTACCAGCACGAACCCCACTGCACTGAACACCCAGCCCAAGGTGTGCAGGCCTGGATCACCGACGCCGGGGGCGTAGGCCAGGCCGGTGACGCTGGTGGCGATCATCGCCCCGGTGTACTGCGCCGTGCGGGACAGCCCGATCGCGGCGCCCACCTGCTCGACGGGAGCGGCCCGGTACACCACGACCTGGTTCGCGACCTGGCCCATCCCGTTGGGGAGCCCGAAGACCGCGACCACGACCGCCAGAACGGCGATCGGTGTGGCGGAGTCGAGCACCGTCAGAGCGAGGCTCCCGGCCAGGACCCCCAGGGCCGGGACGAGCAACGGCCAGAGCGGCCGGGACCCACGGACCCCGGCGAGCGAGGCGATCGTCCCCACGGCGGACATCCCCAGAAGCAGCATCCCCGCCGCGGTGGCGGACAGGCCTCTCCCCTCCTGCAGCCACGGCGTCACCCCGAACAGCACGCCGTACACCACGAGGAAGGTGAGCATCACGCGGAGATAGGCGACCGGCAGCGGCAGGTTGCGCGCGAGCATCCGGACGTCCAGGAACGGATGACGGGAACGCAGTTCGGTCAGGACCAGAAGGAGGAGACAGCCGGCGAAGCCCAGGAGGAGGGGCCACGGCGGGCGCGGGAGCGCCGTGAGGACGAGGAGCAGGAGGGTCACGGCTCCGCTGAAGAGCGCGACCCCCGGGACGTCCAGCAGCCGCCAGACGGCAGCGGCCCGAACCCGTGGGCGCGACCGCGGGAGGTAGAGCAGCCCGAGGGCGGTCACGAGGAGGCCGAGCGGCGCGTTGATCGCGAAGACGGCCCGCCACCCCACCGTGTCCACCAGGACGCCACCGAGCGGCGGACCGACCGTCAGGGTGACCAGACTGGCGGTGTTGAGCAGGCCGAGGACGCGGGCCGGGGCCGGCACGCCGAGCCGATCTGCCTGCTCCCGGACCATGGCGACCGCCGCCGGGTAGAGGGCGCCCGTCCCCAGCCCGACGACCGCGCGGGCGGCCACCAGCCAGCCGAAGGTCGGACCCAGCGCACCGACCACGCCGGCCACCGCCACCAGCACGCCGCCGGCCAGGAAGACCCGACGAGGACCGAACTGGTCGGCCAGCCGGCCCGCGACCGGCTGGCCGATCGCGCTGGCCAGGTACATCACCGACACCAGCCAGGCGGTGGCTCCCGCGCCGACGCCGAACTCCCGGCCGATCGGCGACAGCGCGGTCGCGATCATGGTGGAGTTGACGGGGTTGAGCACGGCCCCTGCGCACAGCGGGACGAGCAGCCGCGGGCCGAGGTCCCGCGCCCGCCGACCGGCCGAGCCACCCACCAGGCGCCGGCCGGTACGAGGGGGCGCCCCCTCGGCGCCGGCGCTGTGGGCCGGCGCCGTCACGCGGGCAACTGGCGGACCAGGTGGTCCCAGACCGCGGACACGGCCCGAGCGTTGTAGATGTTCTCCCGCTTGGCGAGGGACTCCTCCGGCGGCGACCAGGTCGGCCACCCGCCGGCGGACTGGGTGAGGATCTGCTGTGCAGAGGCCCGCTCGAGCAGGACGGCGGCCACTGTCGCCTCCTGAAGCGTCGATCCGACGGCGACGATCCCGTGGTTGACGAGGAACACCGCCCGGGCGTCGCCCAGCGTGAGCGCCAGGGAGCGGCCCAACTGTGGGGTGAGGACCAGGTCCGCGGTGTCGGTGAACCGCGGCACGTCGGGCGGCACGAAGTAGTTGGCCGCGTGGCTGACCGGGCGCAGGGGCTGTCCGGTGGCCGCCAGGGCGACCGCGTGCGGCGGGTGGGTGTGCACGACCGCCCCGACGTCCGGCCGTGCCGCCATGATCTCGGTGTGGATCGGGTACTCGCTGTGCCGGGCCCCGCCGCCGGACAGCACGGTGCCGTTCGGGTCGACCAGGTGCACCCGGTCCGCGGTCACCTCGTCCAGGCTCCACTCGGCGGACTTGATCCACACGCCCCGCCCCTCGGCGTCGCGGACGGAGGCGTGCCCCCAGATCAGGTCCCCGTGCCCGGCCGCAGCCAGTACCTGGGACGACGTGGCAACCAGCTCGCGGACGTCGGTGCTCAACGCAGGGTCTCCGTTCGGACGAGCACGACCGCGACGACCGCGGGGCTCAGAGGAGCAGGTGGTCGATCTCCTCGGCCGCGGTCATCAGGCGCCCGAGGATGGTCTGGCGGATTTCGGTGCTCATCCGGCTGGCCGGCACCGAGGCGTTGATCGCCAGCCGCGGAGCGCGGGTGGAGCGCAGCGCGACGGCCATCGAGCTGACCCCCTCCTCGCTCTCCTCCTCGCTGCTGGCGAAGCCCTGGGTACGGATCTGGTCCAGCACCTCCAACAGCCGGGTGCGGGTACCCACCGAGTGCGGGGTGAGCTGGACCAGCTGCTCGTCCGGGTAGATCCGGAACAGCTCGTCCTCCGACAGGGTGGCCAGCAGGGCCTTGCCCGTGGACGTGCAGTGTGCGGGCATCGCCCGGCCGAGCCGGTTGCCCACCCGCAGCGCGCGCGTGCTCTCGATCGAGTCGATGAAGTGGACGTCGCCGCCCTCCAGCCGGCCGAGGTGCACCGTCTCCTGCAGCTCGGCGTTCAGCCGCTCCAGGACCGGCCGGGACCGGTTCCGCACGTCCAGCCGGCGCAGGACACCGAAGGCCAGGTTGTCCAGCGTCGGACCGGGCACGTAGCCGCGCGTGGCGCTGTCCTGGCGCACGAAGCCGCGGAACTGCAACATCGCCAGCAGCCGGTGCGCCGTGGACGACGCCACGCCGAGGTACTGGCTGACGTCGGTCAGCCGCAGCTTGGGTCGTTCCCCCAGCAGCAGGAGCACCCGCAGCGCGTTGTCGACGGACTCGATCGGGTACTGCGGTGGGCCTCCGTACTCCGGCGCAGGTGGAAAACCCTCGACCTCGTCCATGGCCCGAGGCTACGTGCTGTCTGCTGTGCAGAGAAACGTGCGGCTGACCCCATCGAGGTGCACGGTGCATGCCCTCAGCCCAGCCGGGCCAGCTCGTGCCGCCAAGCAGTCGCGTGGTTGAAGGCGCCACCGAGGTCGGGCAGCTCGGCCATGTCCTCGGCGGGCAGGTCGCGCAGCGTTCCCCCGGCCGACGCGATCGTCAACGAGAGCCGCGCGATCTGGTCCACCGAGATCGCCCTCAGCACCGCCTCGGGCACGTCGGTCCCGCTACTGGTCAGCCCGTGACCGCGCAGCACGACGACCGGCCGGTCACCCATGGCCTGCACCATCTCCGCGGCCAGCCGGCGGTCGCGGACCAGCACGCCCCGCGGGTAGACCGGCACTCCACCCGCGGCCAGCTTGGTACCGGGCATGTCGAAGGCGCCCACGATCGGCCGGATGCCCAGCCCGGCCAGATCCGCGGCCACCACGGCCGGCGGATGGGCGTGCACCACCGCCTGCGCGTCAGGATGGGCGCGCAGCACCTCCGTATGCAGCGGCAACTCGTTGGGCGGGGTCCAGCCCTTCAGCTCGCCCGTGGCACCGGGCTCGCCGTCGAAGGTCACCAGGTGAACGTCGTCCGCGGTCGTCCAGGCCAGACCGCGCTCCTGTGGGCCCCGGCAGCGGACCAGGAGGCGCTCCGCGTCGACCCGCAGGCTGATGTGCCCGAGGTAGCCCTCGGCCAGACCGCGGGCGGCAAGCACTCGGCAGGCGTCGGCGATGAGCTGCCGGGATTCGTCGAGGTCGCTCATGCCGGCGTCGCCACTGTGCGGGCCGGCGCGGCGGCCAGCGCATCGATCTGGGTGACCGCGTCGCCGAAGGCCGCGCCCGCGGTCACCAGCCGGCGACAGGTCACCAGGGCCTTGGGCCAGTTGACCGTCACTGCGGCGCCGAGTTGCCCCTCACGCCCGCGGTAGAGCGCGGCGAACCGCGGCTTGTCGGCCGCCGGGTCGCCGACGAGGTGGTGCTCGGTGGCCCGGTGGGGCCGGCCGACGATCTGGATCTTCCAGTCGTACTGGTCGCTCCACACGTACTCGACGGGCCGGTAGGCGTGCAGGTCGTCCGGGTGGGCGATGTTGTGGGCCACGCAGACCGCCTGGTCGACGGCGTTGGTCCAGTGCTCGACCCGGGTGTGCTCGCCGTGGTCGGGGTGGAACCAGCGGGCGACGTCGCCGACCGCGTGCACGGCCGGGGCGTCGACGGCGCGGCAGAACTCGTCGCAGACGACCCCGTTCTCGACCAGCAGGCCGGAGTCGGCCAGCCACCCGTCGTTGGGCGAAGCGCCGATGCCGACCACCACGGTGGAGGCGGCGAGCTCGGTGCCGTCGGTCAGCACCACCCGCAGGTCTCCCACGTCGCCCTCGACGGACTCAACCCCTGTCCCGAACCGGGTGGCGACGCCGTGCCGGCGGTGCAGCTCGGCGAAGTGGGCACCCACCTCGGCGCCCACGACCCGGCCGATCGGCGCCGGGAGCGGGTCGACGACGGTGACGTCGCGGCCCAGCGACCGGGCCGTGGCGGCCACCTCCGCGCCGATGAACCCGCCGCCGACGACCACCACGTGCCCGTCACGGCGCAGGTCGACCTGCAGGCACTCGCTGTCGGCCATCGTGCGGACGACGTGCATCCCCGAGCGGGCACCCCACGGGGACGGGCGGGCGGCCGCGCCGGTCGCGATCACCACGGCGTCGTAGTCCAGTCGCTCACCGCCGGCGAGCACCACCTGCCGGCCGGCGACGTCCAGCCGCTCGGCGGCGACCCCCAACCGCAGCTCGATCCGGGCCTTGTCCGCGGCGGCCTCGGTGAGCAGGGTGACCCGCTCGGCGTTCCAGCTGCCGGCGAGGAACTGCTTGGACAGTGGTGGCTTGTCGTAGGGCAGCCGGGCTTCCTCGCCGACGAGCACGACCCGGCCGTCGAAGCCCTCGCTGCGCAGCGCCTGCGCGGTGCGCACGCCGCCGACCGACGAGCCCACGACGACGACGGTGGGGCCCTCAGTCACGAGTCCTCGACGGTCAACGCGGACACCGGGCAGCTGCGGGCGGCCTCCTCGATGCGGGGCCGCTCCTCGTCGGTGATCTCCTGCTTGAGCAGCACCACGACACCGTCGTCGTCGATGTCGTAGGCGTCGGGAGCGCCGGTGAGGCAGTTGCCGTATCCCTGGCATGCCTCGAAGTCCGCCTTGAGCACGGGCACGGTTCTCGGTCCTCTCGCGTGAGTGGGTTCAGGAACGCTTCTTGGGGGCCGAGACACCGACCCCGCCGTCGGGGTGGACCGAGCCACCGGTGATGCCGCGGGCACGGTCGGAGGCCAGGAACACGTAGCTCCAGGCGTGGTCCGCACCGGACAGGGCCACCTGCAGCGGCACCCGGGCGGCCATCTCCGCGGCGCGGTCGGGCGTGGCACCGAGGCTGCGCTCGCCCAGTCCGAGGCTGGGCAGGCCACGCAGGTCGGTGCCGAGAGTGCCGCCGGGGGCCACGCCGTTGACCCGGATCTCCGGGGCGAGGTCGTGGGCCAACGCGGTGACCAGGCCACGGACGGCGAACTTCGACGACAGGTACAGGACCCCGCCGCGGCCGGCGTAGTAGGCCGACGTGGACTCGGTGAGCAGGATCGAACCCCGACCGGACTCCTTCAGCGCCGGCAGCGCCGCCTTCACAGAGTGCAGGTGGCTCTTGACGTTGGGGTGGAACATCTCGTCGAACGCCGCGTCGAGAACGTCGGCGTCGAGGTCCTCGATGCTCCGGTAGAAGTCGAAGATCCCGACGCAGCTGACCAGCACGTCCAGCCCGCCGAATGCGCCGACCGCGGAGGCGACGGCCTCCTCGTTGGCCGTCCGGGTGGTCGCGTCACCCACGGTGACCGGGACGTCGGGCAGCGCCTCGGCCAGCGCCGTGCCCTTCTCGGCGTCCCGTTCCAGGACGGCGACCCGGGCGCCCTCGGCGCGGAAGGCATCGACCACAGCGCGGCCGATGCCCGACCCGGCGCCGACGACGAGAGCCCGTTTGCCCTCGAGCCAGCCGGTCACTGGCTGCCACCCTCGGGCAGGCGCCGTACGGGCTCGTCCCCGCCCTCGGTGCTGCCGCCGTCGACGATGCCCCCGGTCTCCTCGGGGATCAGCGGCCCGAACGGGTTGCCGATCATCGCCGAGAAGGTGGCGGTGTTCTGCCAGGTGAGCGACTCCAGCTCGAGGGGGTCCAGGGCCACCCACTGACCCGACTTCGGTGACTCGATGAGCAGCCTGGAGCCGTTGCGGGTGTCGACGCGGACGATCCGCACCTCGGCGAACTCGTTGGCGATGCTGATCGCGTCGCCGCGGGCGCCCTCGAGCAGCGCGTCTCGCTCGACCGCCGCACGGCGGGCGGACCGCGTGTCCTCCTCCTCGCCGTCCCAGTGCAGGGTCACATGCCCTCCTCGCTGACGCTCGTGGGCCACGTTCGCCGGGCTGCCGCGCTCATGCGTGGCCTCGCAGCTCGGTCACAGGAAGATCGCCAGGTTCTGCATCCGCATGACCGCGTCGTCGACGAGGATCGTGCGCCGGGCCAGCTTCCAGCCGTCCCCGGTGCGCCGGAGCAGGTCCTCCCGGCCGGCGGACAGGAAGGCGCCCTCGCGGACGTCGCCCCGGCTGCGGAACAGCAGGGTCGCCGAGTCCACCATCAGGTGGTCCGGGTCCTCGGTGGCGAAGGTGCGCACGTTGGACAGGTGGTGCCGCAGCCGGGACGGCGGGTCCTCGGTCCAGGCGTGCTCGGTGAGGAAGCGGGCCACCCGGCGGGACAGTGAGTACTTGTCCTCGTCGAAGTGGGCCATCCCCGGCGAGGTGTCGAAGCCGGCGCCGAGCGCGGTGGTGACCCGGACGGGCATCAGGTAGTGGATGTCGTCGGTGAGCAGCACCAGCCACTCCTCGTACGCCTGCGCGTCGAGCAGGTAGGCCTCGTCCACCAGCCACTGGTGCGCCTGCAGGTGACGCTCGTCGGAGAACGGCAGCGTCGTCCCGGTCCGCACGATGCGCGAGGCGTGCCCGCCGAGCACCGATCGCGAGCTGTGCGTCTGCACGTGGCCGGGAGCCATGTCGGCTGGGGGGCTCATGCCTGCGCCACCGTCCGGTCCGCGCCCGCCGGGATGCCCGCCACGCCGGCGGTGGGCACCGCGGCCTTGCCTGCCTCGACCTGGGCCGCACCGCCGACCTCCACGGTGGAGGCGGCCCGCACCGGCCGTTCGAGGTGGTCGGCCCACCGGGTGAGCAGCTCGCGCTGGTTGTACTCGCTGTAGCCCGTGTGCGCGCTGCCCGGACCGTGGAACTGGTCGGAGGTGAGCGCCGGGACGACCTCGGTGCCGTCCTCCAGGATCCCCATCCGGCTGTTGAGCAGCAGTCGGCGGGCCATCGAGCCGGCCGCGGTGTTGGTGAGCGAGACCCAGTTCTCGACGTCGTCCTGCTCGAACATGCCGGTCGAGCCGAAGCACATCAGGTAGGCCTTGTAGGACAGCGCCTTGAACTCCTCGGGCGCCTCGGCGTCCACTGCGAACCACGACAGGACCTCGGTCTCGTCCTCGCTGATCGGTTGCCACTGGCGGATCGAGATGAACG
>JAOPUS010000081.1 GCA_025963345.1 Blastococcus sp.
TGCCAGTGCGCCACGTTCCTGCGGCCGGGGTGCCGGTGGAGCTGCGCGGCGCCGGTCGCTGCAGCCGGCAGGTGAACAACTTCGCCACCGCCGGCGTGTTCGAGGCCGACGCGGTCATCGCGTGCGAGGTCATCACGCCGGCCGGGAACTGGTCGTCCTACCCTCCGCACAAGCACGACGAGACCAGCGACGTGGAGAGCGAACTCGAGGAGATCTACTACTTCGAGATCGCACCGGGTCCGCAGGGACAGCCGGGCCTCGCCTACCAGCGGGTCTACGGCACCCCGGAGCGACCGATCGACGTGCTGGCGGAGGTCCGCGACGGCGACGCCGTCCTCATCCCGAACGGGTGGCACGGCCCCTCGATCGCCGCACCGGGTCACGACCTCTACTACCTCAACGTCATGGCCGGGCCCGGCGAGGAACGCGCCTGGCGGATCGTCGACGACCCGGCGCACGCCTGGATCCGCGGCACCTGGGCGTCCGAGGACATCGATCCCCGCCTGCCGCTGCACTCCCCCACTGATTCCTCCATCCAGAACGGAGCGTCCCGGTCGTGAGCGAGCCCACCCCGCCGCCGGTGCGGACCGACACCGTGCGCCTGACCGTGGCCCAGGCCGTCGTGCGCTTCCTGGCCGCGCAGCACACCGAGCGCGACGGACACCGCCAACGGCTCTTTGCCGGGTGCTTCGGGATCTTCGGCCACGGCAACGTCGCCGGCCTCGGGCAGGCGCTGCTGCAGGCGGAGGTCACCGACCCGCAGCTGCTGCCCTACGTGCTGGGACGGAACGAGCAGGCGATGGTGCACACGGCCGCCGCCTATGCGCGGGCCAAGGACCGGCTGCAGACCTGGGCGGTCTCCTCCAGCGTCGGACCGGGCGCGACCAACATGGTCACCGGCGCGGCCCTCGCCACCATCAACCGGCTGCCGGTGCTGCTGCTCCCGGCCGACACCTTCGCGACCCGTGCCAGCGCCCCCGTGCTCCAGGAGCTCGAGCGGCCCGACAGCGGTGACATCACGGTCAACGACGTCTTCCGCCCGGTCTCCCGGTACTTCGACCGGGTGTGGCGGCCCGAGCAGCTGCCCGGTGCCCTGCTGGGGGCCATGCGCGTCCTGACCGACCCCGTGGAGACCGGCGCGGTGACGGTGGCCATCCCCCAGGACGTGCAGGCCGAGGCGCACGACTGGCCGGTCGAGCTGTTCGCCGAGCGCATCTGGCACGTGGCCCGCCCGGTCCCGGAGCGGGCGGCCCTGGAGCGGGCCGTCGAGGTCATCCGCTCCGCCCGGCGGCCCCTGCTGGTCGCCGGAGGGGGCGTCA
Source organism: Blastococcus sp. (assembly GCA_025963345.1). Lineage (GTDB taxonomy): Bacteria > Actinomycetota > Actinomycetes > Mycobacteriales > Geodermatophilaceae > Blastococcus_B. The sequence continues at coordinate 1,320 of JAOPUS010000081.1, forward strand.
TCTACTCCGGCGCCACCGAGGCGCTGGATGCCTTCGCCACGGCGACCGGCATCCCCGTGGGCCAGACCCAGGCGGGGAAGGGCGCGCTGCCCTTCGACCATCCGCTGTCCGTCGGGGCCATCGGCTCGACCGGGACGACCGCGGCCAACGCCCTCGCCCGCGAGGCGGACGTGGTGATCGGCATCGGCACGCGCTACAGCGACTTCACGACCGCCTCACGCACCGCCTTCGGCGATCCCGGGGTGCGGTTCGTCAACGTCAACGTGGCCTCGCTCGACGCGGCCAAGCAGTCGGCGGTCGGTGTCGTCGCCGACGCCCGCGAGACCCTCGTGGCACTCACCGAGGCGCTGGCCGGGTGGTCGGTGGACGAGGCGTACCGGAATCGCACCGCGGAACTCGCCGCGACCTGGGAGGACACGGTCGAGGCCGCCTATCACCCGGCCACGCCGAGCGCGGGCGAGGGCGGCCGGCTCACCCAGAACGAGGTCATCGGCGCGGTCAACGACGTGTCCGCTCCCCGGGACGTCGTCGTCTGCGCGGCCGGGTCCATGCCCGGTGACCTGCACAAGATGTGGCGGACCCGGGACCCCAAGGGCTACCACGTGGAGTACGGCTACTCGTGCATGGGCTACGAGGTCGCCGGCGGCATCGGGGTCGCGATGGCCGACCCGGACCGCGACGTGTTCGTCATGGTCGGCGACGGGTCCTACCTGATGATGGCGACCGAGCTGGTGACCGCCGTCCAGGAGGGCGTGAAGGTCATCGTCGTCCTGGTGCAGAACCACGGCTTCGCCTCGATCGGCGCCCTCTCCGAGCAGCTGGGGTCCCAGCGCTTCGGCACCCGCTACCGCTATCGCTCGTCGTCGGGCCGCCTCGACGGCGACGTGCTGCCGGTCGACCTCGCGGCGAACGCGGCCAGCCTGGGGGTCGACGTCCTGGTCGCCCAGGACGGGCCCAGCCTCGAGGCGGCGCTCCGCAAGGCCAAGGCCGGCGACCGGACGACGGTGGTGCACGTCGAGACCGACCCGCTGGTCGATGCGCCCGACAGCGAGTCCTGGTGGGACGTCCCGGTCAGCGAGATCTCCACGCTCGAGAGCACGCAGGACGCCCGCGCTGTCTACGAGCGCTGGAAGTCGCGCCAACACCCGTACCTCGCGCCGTCCGAACACGGCCGGGCCCCCCGGTCCTGACCACCCCGACCACCCGACCACCCGACCACGGAGGAAGACATGAGCACGCAGAGCCAGGCGGCGCCGACGCCGACGCGGCAGGGCACCAGCCGGATCCGGATCGGATCGGCGCCCGACTCGTGGGGCGTCTGGTTCCCCGACGACCCCGAGCAGGTGCCCTGGCAGCGGTTCCTCGACGAGGTCAGCGCCTGCGGCTACGAGTGGATCGAGCTCGGGCCCTACGGCTACCTCCCCACCGATCCGGCCCGGCTGGCCGACGAGCTCGGCTCCCGCAACCTGAAGGTCACCGCCGGCACGGTGTTCGAGCACCTGCACCGCCCGGACTCGTGGGATGCGGTGTGGAGCCAGGTGAAGGACGTCGCGGCGCTGACCCAGGCGATGGGCGGCACGCACGTCGTCGTCATCCCCGACACCTTCCGCGACCAGAAGACCGGCGCCGACATCGAGTCCCGGAACCTCACTCCGGAGGCTTGGAACGCCATGACCACCGGCGTGGACCGGCTGGGACGTGCGGTGCAGGAGGAGTACGGGCTGAGCATCGCCTTCCACCCGCACGCCGAGAGCCACGTCGGCTACCAGACCGACATCGAGCGGTTCCTGGCCGACACCGACCCGGCGTACGTGCCGCTGTGCCTCGACACCGGCCACGTCAGCTACTACCGCGGCGACAATCTCGACCTGATCCGGCGCTATCCCGAGCGGATCGGCTACCTGCACCTCAAGCAGGTCGACCCCGCCGTCATCGACCGGGTGCTGGCCGAGGACATCACCTGGCCGGCCGCCGTCCAGCTGGGCGCCATGGTCGAGCCGCCACAGGGCGTGCCGGACTACCCGCCGCTGCTCGAGGCGATCGAGGAGCTGGGCCTCGACGTCTTCGCGATCGTCGAGCACGACCTGTACCCGTGTCCCCCCGACGTGCCGCTCCCGATCGCGCAGCGCACGCACCACTACATCGCCGGCTGCGGCATCCGGTCGCTCGAGATCGGCCGGCCGGCGAACGCCACGGAGCAGCAGTCATGACGACCACCGAGACCGCCGCGGGCGTCCTCCCGGAGATGGCCGACGTCCCGGCCCGCGACCTGCGCGTGGCCGTGCTCGGCGTCGGGATGATGGGGGCCGACCACGTGGCCCGCCTGCACAGCCGCGTCTCCGGGGCAGAGGTGGTCGCGGTCAGCGACGCCTTCACCGAGAAGGCCGAGCAGGTGGCGGCGGAGGTCCCCGGCTGCCGGGTGATCGCCGACCCGATGGCCGCGATCGCCGATCCCGAGGTCGACGCCGTGGTCATAGCCACCCCGGGCCAGTTCCACGAGGCGCAGGCCCTGGCCTGCATCGAGCGCGGCATCCCGGTGCTGTGCGAGAAGCCGCTGACCATGGACGCGGACAGCTCCCTGGCGGTCGTCCGGGCCGAGGACGAGTTCGCCGCACGCACCGGCCGGCGCCTGGTCCAGGTCGGCTTCATGCGCCGTTTCGACCCGGAGTACGCCCAGCTCAGGCTACTGATCGCCTCCGGGGACATCGGGGAGCCGCTCGTCGTCCACTGCGTGCACCGCAACGCCGCGGTGCCACCGCACTTCACCAGCGAGATGATGATCACCGACTCGGTGGTGCACGAGGTCGACGTCGCCCGCTTCCTGCTGGACGAGGAGATCGCCGCGGTGACCGTGCTCCGGCCGAAGGCCACCCGGCACGCAGTGGCGGGCCAGTCCGATCCCCTGCTGGTGCTCTTCGAGATGACCAGCGGGCGGATCGTCGACGTGGAGTGCTTCGTGAGCACCGGCGTGGCCTACGAGGTGCGCACCGAGGTGGTGGCCGAGGACGGCAGCGCGATGATCGGCCTCGACCTGGGGATCGTGCGGCAGGGGGCCGGCACCCGCGGAGCAATCCGCAGCACCGGGATCGCCCCCGACTTCCGGGAACGCTTCGCCCGTGCCTACGACATCGAGGTGCAGCGCTGGGTCGACGCCGCCCGCCGCGGCACGATCGACGGGCCGGGCGCCTGGGACGGCTACGCGGCGTCTGCCGTCGGCACCGCCGGGGTCGAGGCCCTGCGCAGCGGGCGGCGGACAGAGGTACGGCTGGCGCCGCGATGAGGATCGCCTTGGACCCGCAGATGCTGCGCACGACGCCGCTGCTGGAGCTCCCCGACGTCGTGGCCGGGATGGGCTACGAGTGGATCGAGCTCTCGCCCCGCGACGACTTCATCCCCTTCTTCAAGCACCCCCGGGTCGATCTCGCCACGGTGCGGTCCTTCCGGTCGAAGCTGGCCGATGCCGGCGTCGGCGTCACCTCGCTGCTCCCGGTCATGCGCTGGTCCGGACCGGGCGAGGAGGAGCGAGAGGCCGCCGTGCGCTACTGGCGGCGGGCGATCGAGATCTGCGCCGAACTCGGTGTGGACACGATGAACAGCGAGTTCAACGGCCGCCCGGAGGCCCCGGAGCTCGCCGAGGCGATGTTCTGGCGGTCGATGGAGGAGCTGCTCCCGGTCTTCGAGCACGAGGGGATCCGGCTCGCACTGGAGCCCCATCCCGACGACTTCATCGAGCTGGGCCACCCGGCCGTCGACATGGTCAGGGGCATCGACTCCCCGAACGTGTCCTTCCTGTACTGCCTGCCGCACACGTTCCACCAGGGCGACGACGCCCCGGGGATCATCGCGTCCGCCGGCGACCTGCTCACCCACGTGCATGTCGCCGACTCGATGGACCACACCGCCTCCGACGGGCTGCGCTACATCACCAACCCGCCGGGCAACACCATCCGCGTCCACCAGCACGCGGAGATCGGCCGCGGCGACGTCGACTTCGACGAGGCCT
>JAOPUS010000215.1 GCA_025963345.1 Blastococcus sp.
AGTGCGCTGGCCACCACCACGTACTCCAGACCGCGGCCGTTGAGCTCCGGCCAGTCCATGCCGCGGCCGGCCCACCAGTTGTTCACCGCCTCGTCGGCCCAGACGAGGTAGTGGGCGTTGAACACGAGGCCCTGCTGGTCGCACTCGACGAAACGGACGGGGGAACTCCACACCTGCGGCACGGGAGGCCACGCTATCCGGCGTCTACGGTCGGCCCGTGGCTCCTTCCCCACTCGACCGGTACCGCGCCCCGGGCCAGCGTGTCCTGGACAAGGTCATCCACCGGATCGACGAGCACTGTGCGGCGTTCATCCGGCTGGCGCCGTTCGCGACCCTGGCCACGACGTCCCCCGACGGGTGGCCCGACGTCTCACCCCGTGGCGGTGACCCGGGCTTCGTCCGGGTGCTGGACGAGAACCGCCTGGCCATGCCCGACCGGCAGGGCAACAACCGCGTCGACAGCCTGCGCAACCTCGCGGACAACCCGCGGGCGGCACTCATGTTCTTCGTCCCCGGTATCGACGAGACCCTGCGGGTGTTCGGGACGACGACGCTGCACGGCCCCGACGACCTCGGCATGGACTTCACCGAGTTCGGCCGGGCACCGCTGTCGCTGCTGGTGCTGCAGGTGGAGCGGGCGTACTTCCAGTGCTCGAAGTCGGTGATGCGCTCGGGGCTGTGGGACCCGGAGCGCAGGGTGGACCGCTCGGCGTTCCCGCCGTTCTCGCAGGTACTGCGTGACCACTGCCGCGACGCCACGATCCCCGACGAGGCCACCCTGCGGGCCGGACTGGCCCGCGAGCTCTGAGGAAGGACCCCGTTCACCTCACCGTTCGCAAGCTCACGCCGAGCCTCCGAACGGGGCCGAACGTCGGTGGGGTGTCCTAGCGTCCGGCCATGGCGTTCGACTTCCAGGTGACGATCGACTGTGCGGCCCCGCACGAGCTCGCCGACTGGTGGGCCGAGGCGCTGGGGTGGCAGGTCGAGGCGCAGGACGAGTCCTTCATCCGCCGGATGGTGCAGGCCGGGGCCGCGTCGGAGGAGGACACGGCGCAGCACCGCGGGGCCCTGGTCTGGAAGGCGGGCGCCGCCCTGAACTCACCCGACGCGGGCCGGCCCCGGGTGCTGTTCCAGGAGGTGCCGGAGGCGAAGACGGTCAAGAACCGCGTCCATCTGGACGTGCGGGTCGGGGCGGAACGGCGCGAGGCCGAGGTCGCCCGGCTGCTCGGCCTGGGTGCGACGGAACTCTGGCGCGGCTCGCAGGGGCCGTACGCGTGGGTCACGCTCGCCGACCCGGAGGGCAACGAGTTCTGCGTGACCTGAGTTCGGCAGGAAGTGTCGATCCGGCTGACGGATCCCGCTGGCACACCCCGTGTTCGGTGGGAGAGGAGTCCGTGCCCTGAGGGGAACAGGCCCTATGCGATGCCGAAGCTGTTGACCTTCTCCGGGTAGATGCGGATGAAGGCATCACCGAATCCGGGCCCGAGGTGTGCGCCGCCGGTCGGGATCGCCTCCGCACGGCCACGGATCTCGACGAACCGGGGCGTCCAGGGGTCGGCGGACGCCAGGTCGTCGATGACGATCGCAGCCCAGCCGTTGGCTTGAACGTCCCGGTACTTCTTGGTGTCCGCGACGTGGAGACCACCGACGTCGACCGTGCCGAGCTCGGCGTTGTACCTGAACGACGTCGGCGCGACGTGTGGCTTGTGGTCGGCGCCGGTGGTGGCGAGCCGACCCAGCCGTTGGCTTGCGAGGTACTCGATGTGTGCGGCACTCATCTCGCTCATGCACGTAGTGAACAAGCCGAACGTGACGTGCAGTCCGGTCGCGTCCCTGCGACGTTGAGAGCAGCACACCCCAAGGTGACGGGGGCCCGTTCGGCCGGCGCTCGAGGCACCGTCCATCAACAGCTCCTGACCGGTCAGGGTTGACACAGGGCTCTCAGCCGGCGCGCAGGTCCCGGGCCAGCTTGCGGTCCGCGACGGCGCGCTCCGCCATGACCCGGGCGCGGTGCCGCCGGGGTCTGCGATCGCTGCCGAAGTAGTGCGCGTCCTCCACGAGCTGGAAGGCGGCGAGCACGCTCGCCTGCACCTCGCGCACCCGCGGCACCGGCGGCCGGACAGGTTCGGACGTCGTCATGGGAGTCCCCCTTCTCCCGGGAGAGCCCGCCACGACTGCCCCGTGGCGACCACGGTGCCCCCTTATCGGCAGATTGAACCCCGTCCGTGACCAAATGGTGCCGATGTGTCACATGTGACTCCCGGGGCCTGTCGCGGACACCGCGTGCGCGGCCGGCGACGATCTCGCGGCGCCCGTACGGTGCCGGGATGGCACGCGAGGAACGCATCATCCGGGTCGCCGCGCAGGTCGCCGGCCTGTTCCGTCGGGCGGTCGGGCGCGCCCCCCGTCCCACGGCGCGCGGCGGCCCGGACGTGGAGTACCGCCCGCGGGACGACGGCCGGCCCGACCCGGGCGAGGTCGTGTGGGCCTGGGTGCCCTATGACGAGAACGACGGACGGGGCAAGGACCGGCCGGTGCTCGTCATCGGCCGTCGCGCGGAGGACCTCCTGGCCCTGATGCTCTCCAGCCAGGACCACGACCGGGACGCTGCCGACGAGGCGCGCCACGGCCGGATCTGGACCGACCTGGGAACCGGGCCGTGGGACACCCGGGGCAGGCCGAGCGAGGTGCGGCTGGACCGACTGCTCGTGCTCGATCCGGCCACGGTCCGCCGGGAGGGCGCGGCGCTGGACCGGGTCCGCTTCGATCGGGTGATCGCCGACGCGCGGCGCGTACAGGGCTGGTGACGCGGGATCAGTCGGCGACGGACTCGTCGCGGGCGTGCTTGCGCGCCGGCGGCCGCAGGTTGTAGATGCCGACACCCTCGATGAGCGGCTCGAGGTCGTAGCGGTGGACGACCTTGGGCCCGCCGTGGAGATGGATGTGGGTGACCGTGGGCAGCGGCTCACCGTGTCGCGCCGCGCGGATCTCCACACGGCCGTCGAGCGGGCCGCCCACGAACAACAACACCGCGTCCTCGGTGCTGGTGTGCGTTCCGGCTGCTGCGTGTTCGGACAGGGTGCTTCCTCCTCGCTCGTGTCCCGGTCCGCCAGGGTAGGCGCGCGAGCGCGAAGAGGTCAGTCCGAATCAGCTGTGCGCTTCGCGACCTCCGCGCGGACGATCGGGGCGACCTCGGTACCCAGCAGCTCGATCGAGCGCAGGACCTCGCGGTGCGGGGCGGCTCCGAGCGAGGACTGCATCAGGTAGCGCTGGTGCCCGAAGATCTCGTGCTGGTAGAGGATCTTCTCGGCCACCTGCTCGGGACCGCCGACCGCGATCGCGCCGTGCAGCCCGGCGAGCGCGTCGAACTGTTCCCGCGTCATGGGCCCCCAGCCGCGTTCGCGGCCGAGCTGGGTCATGACCTCGGCGTAGGTGGTGAAGAAGCTGTCCGCCGCGGCCTGGGACGTCTCGCCGACGAAGCCGTGCGAGTTGATCGAGATCGGCAGCGGCCCGTGTCCGTACTGGGCGGCCGCCCGCCGGTGCAGGGTCGCCAGCGGCGCGAAGCGCGCCGGCTCGCCGCCGATGATGGCCAGGGCCAGGGGCAGCCCGAGCGCGCCGGCCCGCACGACCGACTGGGGGTTCCCGCCCACGGCCACCCAGACCGGCAGCGGGTCCTGGACGGGCCGCGGATAGACCGGCTGGTCGGTCAGCGCCGCCCGGTGCCGCCCCTCCCAGGTGACCCGCACGGAGTCCCGGAGCCGGAGCAGCAGGTCGAGCTTCTCGGCGAACAGGTCGTCGTAGTCGTCGAGGTCGTACCCGAAGAGCGGGAAGGACTCGATGAACGAGCCGCGCCCGGCCATGATCTCGGCCCGACCGCCAGACAGCAGGTCGAGCGTCGCGAACTGCTGGAACACGCGGACGGGGTCCTCCGAGGAGAGCACCGTGACGGCACTGGTCAGCCGGATGTCCGTCGTCCGCGCGGCAGCGGCGCCGAGGACGACCGTCGGGGCGCTGACGGCGTAGTCGGGGCGGTGGTGCTCGCCCAGGCCGAAGACGTCGAGGCCGACCTGGTCGGCGAGCTCGATCTCCTCGAGCAGGTTCGTCAGCCGCTGCGCGGGGCTGATCGTCGTCCCCGTCGCCGGGTCGCGCAGCACGTCGCCGAAGGTGTAGACGCCGAGTTCCATCAGTTGAACGTACAACCTTCAGCCGGAGCCCGACCGCCGGAGCACCCGCGCCACGAGGGGGGCGGTGAGCAGCATGACGAACAGCCGCAGCACCTGGACGGCGAGGACGAAGGTGGCGTCGGCCCCGCTGTCGGCCGCCGTGGCGAGGACGGCGTAGAGCCCACCGGGTGTGGTCGCGAGATAGCCGTCGAGGGCGCTCGCGCCGGTCGCCGCGGCGAGCACCGCCCCGAGGCCGGCGCTGGCGAGGACGAGCACGACGATGAGCGCCAGTGCCAGCGGCAGGACACGACCGATCGTGCGCAGGCTCGCCCGGGTGAAGCTGATGCCCACCTGGAGACCGACGACCAGGAACGCCGCGCTCTGCACGAACGGCGGCACAGCCAGCCCGTGCGCCAGACCGCCGAGGTCCACGACCGCGGCCAGGATCATCGGCCCGAGCAGAGCCGCGACCGGCAGCCGGGCGAGCCGGCCCAGCAGGAGGCCGACCACCCCGCAGCCGACGGTGAACAGCAGGCCCGCGGACCAGTCCGAGGTGGCGCCGCCCGCGGCAGTCCCGGAACCGGGCGCGGCGCCGTAGACCGTCGTCGCCACCACGGGCATCAGGACGACGATCAGCAGGACCCGCAGGTACTGCAGGACGGCGACCATCCGCTCGTCGGCGCCCAGCTCACGGGCCATCACGATGATCCCCGAGGCGCCTCCGGCGATCATCGCGAACACCCCGGTCACCGGGGTGATCCCGCGCTGCAGCCGGAGTGCCTGTCCGGTCGCGAGGCTGAGCCCGAGGGTGCCGACCGTGACCAGCAGGACCGGCAGCCAGTTCGCGGCCACCGCCCGCAGTGTGTCGAGGTCGACCAGGGCGCCCATCGCGACGCCGATCACCGCCTGGGCCGAAGCGGTCACCGGCGCCGGGATCGCGAGCCGCCGGCGGAAGGCCAGGGCCCGGACGAGGCCGGCGAGCAGCCCGCCGAACAGGGCCGGCGACGGCAAGCCGAGGGCGCCGAACAGGAAGCTTGCGGCAACCGCCCCCGCCGCCGTCGCGACGGCGTCGAGCAGCCGCGGCCCCCGTGGTTCGCCCATCGCCTCCCCGTTCCCTGACGCCGGTCGACCCATCACTCTGCCCCGCTCCCGACCCGGGCCTGTTCGCGCGTCGGGTGCTCATGGTCTGATGACCGCGCCACACGCGACGGCAGTGGAGGAAGCCCGGTGAGATTCCGGGCGCGGTCCCGCCACTGTGACCGGGGAGTCCGCCCCCATGTACGGCCACTGCACCCGAGGGTTCGCCCGAGGGGACGGGAAGGCCGGGGGCGGGCGTCGATCCGGGAGCCAGGAGACTCTCGCCGTCGTCCCTGCCACCTCCGGGCGTGGACACCCGGGGAGAGGACGCGTCCCATGCGCGATCGATCCGCGTGACCTATCCCTTCGGTGCTGTCGTCGGCATGGACGACATGCGGCTGGCCCTGCTGCTGAACGCCGTGTCCCCCGCCGTCGGCGGCGTCCTCGTCCGCGGCGAGAAGGGGACGGCGAAGTCGACGGCGGTGCGCGCCCTGGCCGCCGTCCTGCCCCCGGTCGACGTGGTCGTCGGTTGCCGGTTCGCGTGCGACCCCGCAGCGCCCGATCCCGGCTGCCCGGACGGCCCCCACGACTCCGGCGTCCCCGGATCCACCCGCCCGGCGCGGCTGGTCGAGCTGCCGGTGGGGGCGTCGGAGGACCGCGTCGTCGGCGCCCTCGACCTGGAGCGGGCGCTCACCGAGGGGGTCAAGGCCTTCGAGCCGGGACTGCTGGCCGCCGCCAACCGCGGCGTGCTCTACGTCGACGAGGTCAACCTGCTGCACGACCACCTGGTCGACCTCCTCCTGGACGCCGCCGCCCTGGGCACCGCGTATGTCGAGCGCGAAGGCGTCTCCGTGCGACACGCGGCCCGCTTCCTGCTCGTCGGGACGATGAACCCCGAGGAGGGCGAGCTCCGGCCGCAGCTGCTGGACCGCTTCGGCCTGACCGTCGAGGTCGCCGCGCCCCGCGACCCGGCCGAGCGCGCCGAGGTGGTCCGCCGCCGGTTCGCCTACGACGCCGATCCGGCGGGCTTCACCGCCGCCTGGGCCTCGGCGGAGACCGGGCTGGCGTCCCAGATCGCGGCCGCACGCGCCCGGCTGCCACACGTCGTCCTCTCCGACGACGCGCTGCGCCAGGTGACCTCGGTCTGCGCGGCGTTCGACGTCGACGGACTGCGCGCCGACCTCGTCACCGCCCGGGCCGCCATCGCGCACGCCGCCTGGTGCGGACGCGACGAGGTGACCGAGGACGACGTGCGCGTCGCCGCGCGCCTGGCCCTGCCGCACCGCCGCCGCCGGAACCCCTTCGACGCGCCCGGCCTGGACGACGAGACGCTGGAGCAGGCGCTGTCCGAGGCCCGCCCCGAGGACGACGACGGACCCGACGACGACGGACCGGGCGAGGGCGGACCGGGCGAGGGCGGACCGGGCGAGGGCGGACCGGGCGAGGGCGGACCGGGCGAAGGCGGACCGGGCGACGACTCCCCCGACGGCCACAATGGCCATGTCGGTCGTTCCCCGGACGGGCCGACTCCCGACGACGGCGGCCCGACCACGGCACCCCGCGGTGAGGGCGGCGGGCACGCGGACGCAGCCCCGGCGCCCGAGCGGGCTGCGGTCGCGCCGTCCGACCCGTTCCGGACCCGGCGGCTCGAGGTCCCAGGAATCGGAGCGGGGGCGGCCGGCCGCCGGTCCCGGGCGCGGTCGGAGCGGGGACGCGTCGTCGGCTCCACCCGGCCGGCGGGAACCGTCACGAAGCTGCACCTCACCGACACCGTGCTCGCCGCCGCCCCGCACCAGGTCGCGCGCGGTCGCCGCGGTCCCGGCCTGCGCCTCGAGCGGGAGGACCTGCGCCAGGCCACGCTCGAGGGCCGCGAGGGCAACCTCGTGCTGTTCGTCGTGGACGCCAGCGGCTCGATGGGCTCGCGGGCCCGGATGGGCGCGGTGAAGGGCGCCGTCCTGTCGCTCCTGCTCGACGCCTACCAGCGGCGGGACAAGGTCGGGCTGGTCACCTTCCGCGGGTCCGACGCCGAGCTGGCCCTTCCGCCGACCTGGTCCGTGGAGGCCGCCGCCTCCCGGCTGACCGATCTCCCGACCGGCGGCCGCACACCGCTGGCCGCCGGCCTGCTGCGGGCGCACGAGGTCCTGCGCGTGGAGCGGGTCCGCGATCCGCAGCGCCGTCCCCTTCTCGTCGTCGTCACCGACGGCCGGGCGACCGGTCCGCGGGGCGGCACGCATCTCGCCGACTCCTATGCCGCCGCGGGGCTGCTCGGAGCGGCGGGGACGGCAGGCGTCGTCGTCGACTGCGAGTCCGGGCCGGTGCGGCTGGGTCTGGCCGGCACCCTCGGTGTCCATCTCGGCGCGCAGACCCTGCGCCTCGAGGAACTCGCCGCCGACTCCCTCGCAGCGACCGTCCGTACCGCTCGGAAGGCCGCCTGACATGCCGAAGGGACAGGTCGACGTCGTCCCCGAGGACGGGCTCACCACTCGCCAGCGCCGGAACCGCCCACTGCTCGTGGTGCACACCGGCGAGATGAAGGGGAAGTCCACCGCCGCGTTCGGCATGGCCATGCGCGCGTGGAACCAGGGCTGGCCCGTCGCGGTCTACCAGTTCGTCAAGAGCGCGAAGTGGAAGGTCGGCGAGGAGAACGCGCTGACCGCGCTGGGTCGCCTGCACGAGACCACCGGCGAGGGCGGCCCGGTCGTCTGGCACAAGATGGGCAGCGGCTGGAGCTGGTCGCGCCGGGCCGGCAGCGAGACCGACCACGCCGCCGACGCCGCCGAGGGCTGGGCCCAGATCAAGCGCGACCTCGCGGCCGAGGCACACCGGTTCTACGTGCTCGACGAGTTCACCTACCCGATGAAGTGGGGCTGGGTGGACGTCGAGGACGTCGTCGCGACGCTGACCGACCGCCCCGGCAGCCAGCACGTGGTGATCACCGGCCGCGACGCGCATCCCAAGCTCATCGAGGCCGCCGACCTCGTCGTGCAGATGACCAAGGTCAAGCACCCGATGGACGCCGGCCAGAAGGGCCAGCGGGGGATCGAGTGGTGACCCACCACGGGGCAGAAATGGCCATTTCTGCCCTCCAGGGGATGCGCCGGGTGCCGCGGGTCGTGCTGGCCGCGCCGAGCAGCAACGCCGGGAAGACCTCGATCGCGACCGGGCTGATCGCCGCCTTCACCGCCCGCGGCCTGGCCGTCTCGCCGCACAAGGTCGGCCCCGACTACATCGACCCCGGCTACCACGGCCTGGCCGCCGGCCGCCCCGGCCGCAACCTCGACCCCTGGCTGGTCGGCGAGGAGCGGATCGCCCCCCTGTTCCTCCGCGGGGCGCTGCACCCTCGACCGGCCGACCTCGCCGTCGTCGAGGGCGTCATGGGTCTCTTCGACGGGGCGAGCCACCCCTCGGTCGAGCCCGGCTTCGCGTCCACCGCGCACGTCGCGGCGCTGCTGCGGGCGCCCGTCGTCCTCGTGGTCGACGCCTCGTCCCAGGCCCGCAGCGTCGCCGCACTCGTGCACGGGTTCGCCACGTTCGATCCCGGGGTCCGGCTGGGCGGCGTCATCCTCAACCGGGTCGGCACCGACCGGCACGAGGCGATCCTGCGCGAGGCCCTGGGCGCGGCGGGCGTACCCGTCGTCGGCGCGATCCGGCGCCTCGACCAGCTGCACACGCCGTCCCGGCACCTGGGCCTCGTACCGGCGGCCGAGCGCACGGCCGAGGCGGTCACGACCGTGGCGCGGCTGGGTGAGGTGGTCGCCGACGGCGTGGAGCTCGACGCCGTCCTCGCGCTCGCGCACACCGCTCCCCCGCTCGACGCCACCCCGTGGGACCCGTTCGAGGAGGTCACCCCGGTACCGGGACGGCCGCGGATCGCGGTCGCCGGCGGACCGGCGTTCACCTTCGGCTACGCCGAGAACGCCGAGCTGCTGGCTGCCGCCGGCGCGCAGGTCGTGACGGTGGACCCGTTGCGGGACGACGCCCTTCCCGAGGGCACCGCCGGGCTGGTCGTCGGGGGCGGCTTCCCGGAGGTCTACGCCGCGGAGCTGTCGGCCAACGAGACGCTGCGCGCCGAGGTCGCGGCGCTCGCCGCCCGGGGCGCTCCCATCGCCGCAGAGTGCGCCGGGCTGCTCTACCTGGCCCGTGAGCTCGACGGCGTGCCGATGTGCGGCGTCCTGGACGTCCGGACGGCGATGTCGACCC
>JAOPUS010000129.1 GCA_025963345.1 Blastococcus sp.
GTGCAGGCCAAGCCCGTGCCGCTGGTCGAGCGCGACATGATCGTCGGCGTCGGTGAGCGGATCGACTCCGCCGGCCGGGTGCTCCGGCCCCTGAACGACGACGACGTCCGCGCCAAGCTGCGGCACCTGGTCGACAACGGGGCCCGGGCGATCGCGGTCTCGCTGCTGTGGTCCTTCGTCAACCCTGACCACGAGCGGCGGATCCGGAGGATCATCCGCGAGGAGTACAAGGCTTTCCACGTGGGTTACCTACCCGTCGTCCTCTCCCACGAGGTGGTCGGCAAGGTCGGCGAGTACGAGCGGACGATGACGGCCGTCCTCGACGCCTACCTGCAGACGAGCATCAAGTTCGAGCTGGAGACCACCTGGGACCAGCTGCGGGCCAACGGCTACGGGGGCACGTTCCTGCTGACGCACAACACCGGCGGGTCGGGCGAGATCTTCAAGACCACGGCCAGCCGCACCTTCAACGGCGGCCCGGTCTCGGGCCTGATGGGCAGCTTCCACATCGGCCAGGCGCTGGGCTACCGCAACGTCATCGCCTCCGACGTCGGCGGGACCAGCTTCGACGTCGGCATGGTGGTCGACGCCTCGGTGCGCTCCTACGAGTTCCGCCCGATCATCGACCGCTGGATGGTCGGCATCTCGATGCTGCAGACCACCACCATGGGCGCCGGTGGCGGGTCGATCGCTTCGATCAACGACCTGCTGGGCGGCCGGCTGGAGGTCGGGCCGCGCAGCGCCGGCTCCTACCCGGGCCCGGTCTGCTACGACCTGGGCGGCACCGAGCCGACGGTCACCGACGCCGACGTCGTCCTGGGGTACATCGCCCCCGATGGGTACTTCGGCGGGAAGATGCCGCTGGACCGGGACAAGGCGGTCGAGGCGGTGCGGACGCGGATCGCCGAGCCGCTCGGGGTGTCGGTCGACGAGGCCGCGGCGCTGATCCGGCGGGTCGTCGAGCAGAACATGGCGTCGGCGATCAAGCGCGAGGTCCACCTGCGCGGATACCACCCGGAGGACTTCGCCCTCTTCGCCTTCGGGGGCGGCGGCCCCACGCACGTGGCCGGCTACCGGGCCGACGTGCCGACCGCGGTGATCTTCCCGCAGGCGCCGGTGTTCTCGGCGCTGGGCAGCTCGGTCATGGACATCATGCACGTGTACGAGCAGAGCCGGCGGATGCCGTTCATGGCCCCGATGACCGAGCAGATCGTCATCGACCGCGACGCGTTCAACGCCGTCGTCGACGAACTGACGGCCAAGGCGCGGGGAGATCTCGAGTCCGAGGGCCTCGGCTCCGAGGACATCGTCTTCTCCGTCGAGCTGGACATGCTCTACGGCGGTCTCGTGCACGTGAAGCGGGTCAGCTCCCCGGTGGTGCGGATGGAGAGCGAGGACGACGCCCGGCTGGTCTACGACGCCTTCGAGAAGGAGTTCTCCGAGGCGTTCAGCCCGCACGTGGTGAACAAGCCGGGTGGGGCCTACCTCGACGGCATCGTCCTCAAGGCGACCGTCGTCACCGAGAAGATGGCCCTGCCCGTCCACGAGCTGCAGTCGGCCGATCCGTCGGCGGCGCGCACCGGCAGCCGCTCGGCCTACTGGCCGGAGCTGGGTGCGCGGGCGGAGACCGACGTCTTCGCCTTCGACTCGCTGCAGCCCGGCAACACCGTTCCCGGGCCCGGCATCGTCGAGATGGAGTACTCGACGATCGTCGTCCCGCCCGGCCAGCACCTGCGCATCGACCAGCACGGCCTCGGCATCCTCGAGGACGCCGGAAAGGACGAGTCATGAGCTACCCGACGCTGGAGGAGAAGCTGGCGGCGCTGAAGGTCAGTCCCGCCACCGAGTACGAGCGGCGCTGCGCCGACGCGCTGGCGCCGGGCAGTTACGAGATCGGCGTGCAGCGCACCGCGGACGTCCTGGACGAGGGCTACGAGATCTTCATGCGTTCGTCGCGCTCGTCGATGGGCGTCGCCGGCGACTCGATCGTGGCCATGTTCAACGCCGCCGGTGACCTGGTGAACGCCTCGGCCGGCACGTACCTGCACGCGGTGATCCCGCCGATCGTGATCAAGTACATCCTGGCCCGGCACGGGGAGAACCCAGGGATCAACGACGGGGACATCTGGTACACGAACGACGCGCTCTACGGCGGGATCCACAACCCCGACCAGGTCGCGATCATGCCGGTGTTCTTCGGCGGTGAGCTGGTCGGCTGGACCGCAGCGCTCTCGCACACCACCGAGACCGGCGCGATCGAGCCGGGCGGGATGCCGCTGTCGGCGAAGTCCCGGTTCGAGGAGGGCATGAACCTCCCGCCGATGCGGGTCGGCACCGACTTCCGGCTCAACAACGACGTCATCGAGATGTTCGCCGCCTTCGGCCTGCGCGCCGAGGCGAACGTGACGGTGGACATGCGCGCGCGGGCGACGACGGCCGACCGGGTGCGGGTCCGGCTCCTGGAGATGTTCGAGCGGGAGGGCAAGGACTTCGTCATCGGCCTGTTCCGCCGGATGCTCGACGAGGCGGAGTCCGGCGCCCGCAAGCGGATCGCGGGCTGGGCCGACGGCACCTACCGCTGCGTCACCTTCTCCGACGCCGCCGGTCTGGAGCCGGGGCTGCTGCGCAACTGCGCGATGACGATGACCAAGAAGGGCGATCACCTGCTCATCGACTTCACCGGCACCAGCCCGGAGACGCCGAGCAGCTACAACGCCCATCCGCAGGCGGTCATCGGCCACCTGGCCAACTACATCTACGAGTACGTCTTCCACGACCTGCCGGTCAGCTCGGCGACGTTCCAGCCGCTGGACTTCGTCTTCCCGCCGAACTCCATGCTGTCGCCGGACGTGCGGGCGGCGACGTCGTGCTCGGTGATGGCGGCGACCGGGGCGATGAGCGCTATCGCCAACTGCGTGAGCCGGGCCCGCTACGGCTCGGAGGAGTGGCAGCAGGTCGCGGCCAGCCAGGGCAACGGCGGCAATGCCTCGGTGCTGGCCGGCGTCAGCCAGTGGGGCGCCATGTTCGCCGACATGATCGCCTACCCGATCAACACCGAGGGGCAGGGCGCACGGGCCACGCAGGACGGCATGGACGCCTACGGCTTCCCGTGGTGTGCCTTCGGACGGGCTCCGGACGTCGAGTCGATGGAGAACGAGTTCCCGCTGCTCATCCCGTTCAGCTCGCACTGGAAGGACTCCGGCGGCCCGGGCAAGCACCGCGGCGGGGTGGGGACGGCGCAGCTGTGGGTCACCCACCACGCGCCCTTCCTCTTCATGATGGCGATCGCGGACAACTCCACCATCCAGACCCCGCAGCCGCTGTTCGGCGGGTACAGCCAGCCCACCTGCCCGGGCATCGTGCTGGACGGGATCGACGTGACGGAGGCGCTGGCGCACGCCGAGAGCGGCACGCTGACCCTCGAGGCGCTGCTGGCCGGGAAGTTCGGCGGCACCGTGCGGTCCTCGCCGTACGGCAGCGCGATCCACCCGGTCGACCAGGGGCAGACGATCGTGATCGGCCTGTCGACCGGCGGCACCGGCTACGGCGACCCGCTCGAGCGTGAGCCGGAGCGCGTCGGCCGGGACGTCGTCAAGGCGCTGGTGAGCCACGGCATCGCCCGCGACGTCTACGGCGTCGTCGTCGACCCGGTCACCGACCAGGTCGACGAGGAGGCGACGGCGGCGGTGCGGGAGCGGCTGGTGGCGGCCCGCCTGGCCCGCGGAGTGCCCTACGACGAGTTCGTCGAGAGCTGGTCGCAGCGCAAGCCGGACGAATCGATCCTCGGCTATTTCGGGTCCTGGCCCGACGGTGCCGTGGTCACCCCGCTCATGCGGCCGTGACGGGCCCGCTCTCGCCGCGCCAACGGGTGCGGGCGCTGGCCCAGCGCCGGGGGGACGGTCGCGGCATCGCCGTCCCCCTCGCGCACCGGCTCGCCGCCCGCATCCAGGAGCGGGAATGGGAGGACTTCACCTGCGACCCCACGCAGCTGGCGAACGGGCTGCGGGACCTGGCCGACGCCGTGGCGCCGGACGGGCTCGCCGTGTGCCTGCCCGACGTCCTGCTGGAGGGCGGGACGGATCTGTCGGCCTCCGACCAGGCCACGGCGGCGGTCGAGGCGACCCGCCGGCTGCGGAGATCCCTGGGCGAGCGGGTCGCCCTGATCGCCTGCCTGCCGGGGCCGGCCTCGGTGGACAGGGGAGCCGACGGCGTGCTCGCGGCGGGGAAAGGGTTCCTCGCTGCAGGCGCCGACGCGATCGTCGTCCTGGGGCCCCCGGCGGGTTCGCTGTCCACGCTGGCCAATGTCGCCCGCTTCCACCAGGCGCTCGCCCTCGGCGACGACGAGGCGCACGGCCTGCCCGTCGTCGAACGACGGTCCCTGGCCGAGCGGTCGCCCGCCGTCGGCGTCGTCCTCACCTCCGAGCACCTGGGACGCGAGACAGACGTGTCCGAGCTCGAGGACTGGGTCGCGGCGGTCCACGGCTGATGGGCTGCCAGGAGAAAGGTCCGCCGGACCAGCGATGGTCCGGATCACCTCAGCGGTGGCGGACGGTCCGCCACCGGCAGTGCCCAGACCAAGGAGCCAGCAGATGAACACGGACGCCATCGACGCCGTCCTTCAGGCAGCCGTCGCGAGCGGTGCGGTGCCCAACGTGACCGCGATGATCGCGGACCGCGAGGGGACGATCTACGAGGGAGCAGCCGGTTCGCGCGTGGCCGGTGGGGAGGAACCGGTCAGCGCCGACACGCACTACCGGATCATGTCGATGACGAAGATGCTCGCGACGGTGGCGGCCCTCCAGCAGGTGGAGCGCGGCGCCCTCGACCTCGATGCGCCTGTCGAGCGGTACTGCCCGGAGTTCGGCGAGCTCCAGGTGCTGGACGGCTTCGACGGGGAGACGCCGCGGCTGCGGCCGCCCGCGTCGAAGGCGACGGTGAAGCAGCTCGTCACGCACACCTCCGGGCTCGGTTACTGGTTCTTCAACGCCGACCTCCTCCGCTGGGAGGCGGCCACCGGCACGCCGAACGTCCTCTCCGGGTCCACCGTGATCTTCGGCGCGCCGCTGGTCGCCGACCCGGGCACCCGCTTCGAGTACGGCATCAACACCGACTGGCTCGGCAAGGTCCTCGAGGCCGCCTCCGGCATGACGCTCGACGTAGCGGTGAAGGAGGGAATCACCGCGCCGCTCGGGATGCATGAGACGTCCTTCGCGCCCACCGACGGACAGCGCGACAACCTCGTCCCGGTCCACCTGCGGGGCGAGGACGGCGCCTGGCGCGCGAGCGAGATCGAGCTGCATCCCGAGCCGGAGTACTACGCCGGCGGCCACGGTCTGTACTCGACCCCGCGCGACTACCTGCGCTTCCAGCGGGCGCTGCTGGGCAACGGCGAGGTCGACGGCACCCGCATCCTGCAGGAGGCGACCGTCCAGGCGGCCTTCAGCAACCAGATCGGCGAGCTCGATTTCCCGGCCGCGATCAGGTCCGCCGACCCGGCCTCCTCCTTGGACTTCGCTGTCGGGCCCGGCCACAAGTGGGGCTACGGGCTGCTGCTCAACACCCAGGACATCCCGGGCCGCCGACGGTCGGGCAGCGGCGCATGGGCGGGGCTGTGCAACACCCACTTCTGGGTCGACCCGACCAGCGCTGTCACCGGAGCCGTGTACACCCAGACTCTGCCCTTCGTGACGCCGGAGGCGTACCAGGTCTACCTGGACGTCGAGACGGCGCTGTACGCCTCGCTCTGAGCCCGTCGTGGAGGAGCCAGATGCAGTACACAGACGCAGCGATCCCGCTCGGATACCCGTGGTCGTCGCCCTGCACCACGTGGGAGCGTGCTCTCGCAGAGGTCGCGGTCACCTCACACGCGCTCGCCGGCCGCGGCATGGACCTGCCGTGGTCCGGGAGGTGACCGACTGATGAGGACGACGACATTTACGCCGCCGCGCATCGACGCGGAGCGCCTGCCCGACGGACGCCTGGTGCTGCGCTCGGCCGAGCCCCTCGGGGCACACGCGGTCAGCGTGGTGCACGACTTCCGCGCCCACAGCGAGGCCCACCCCGAGCGGATGCTGGTCGCCGAACGGGCGGGGGAGGACTGGGCCCGGCTGACCTGGGGTGAGGCGCGGACGCAGGCCGACCGGCTGGCACAGGGGCTGCTCGACCGGGGGCTGGCAGACCGGCCGGTGATGGTGCTGTCGGGCAACAGCCGGCTGCACCTGCTGATCACCCTGGCCGCGCTGACGGTCGGCGCCCCGGTCGTGCCCACCAGCGTCGCCTACTCGCTGCAGAGCACCGACCACGCCAAGCTGCGGGCGATGGCCGACCTGGTCGATCCCGGCCTGGTGGTCGCCGAGGACGACTCCTTCGCCACGGCCGTGGCCGCGGTGGCCGACGGGCGGACCGTCCTCAGCATGGCCGGCGACCTCCCCGGTTCGCTGACACCCGGGGAACTGGGGGCCGAACCGACGGCCGGCATCGACAGTCGCTGCGCCGCGCTCGCGCGGGAGGACGTCGCGAAGATCCTGTTCACCTCGGGATCGACCGGCGCCCCCAAGGGCGTGATCAACACCCACGGGATGCTTTCGGCGAACCAGCAGCAGATGCGCCAGGTCTGGCCGTTCCTGGAGCACGAGCCGCCGGTACTGCTCGACTGGCTGCCCTGGAGCCACACGTTCGGCGGCAACCACGACATGAACCTGGTGCTCACCAACGGCGGCACGTTGTGGATCGACGACGGGCGACCGGTTCCGGGGCTCGTCGACCGGACGGTGCGCAACCTGGCCGATGCCCGACCGACGATCTACCTCAACGTGCCGGCGGGCTACGCCGCGCTGCTGCCATGCCTGGAACGCGACCCTGCCGCGGCCCGGGCCTTCCTGGGCCGGCTCCGGCTCGGCTTCTTCGCCGCTGCAGCGCTGCCGCAGCAGTTGTGGGACCGGCTGCAGAAGCTCGCTGCCGACCACGGCGCCGGGATGCAGATGACCACCTCGTGGGGGCTCACCGAGACGTCGCCGGCGGCGACGTCGGCGCACTTCCCGATCACCCGCAGCGACTCCCTCGGGGTGCCGCTGCCCGGCCTCGAACTGGCGCTGGTGCCGGTGGGCCAGAAGACCGAGGTCCGGGTCCGGGGCGCGAACGTCACCCCGGGGTACTACCGCCGGCCGGACCTCACGGCGGCTGCCTTCGACGAGGAGGGCTTCTTCCGCACGGGGGACGCCGTCGAGCTCGTCGACTCCGACGATCCCGCGGCGGGGTTGCTCTTCCGTGGCCGGATCGCGGAGG
Organism: Blastococcus sp.; assembly: GCA_025963345.1. GTDB lineage: Bacteria > Actinomycetota > Actinomycetes > Mycobacteriales > Geodermatophilaceae > Blastococcus_B. The sequence continues at coordinate 7,285 of JAOPUS010000129.1, forward strand.
ACTTCAAGCTCTCGACCGGCACGTTCGTCAGCGTCGGCACGCTGCGGCCGCAGCTGCTCTCGGCCTCCCACGGGGTGCTCACCGACGCGGTGATCTGCGGGGAGAACGGCACGCAGGTCACCGGACTGGTCTGGCTGCACCCCGACTCCGCCGCGCGGGTGGACGCCGACGGTGTCCCGGACGACGGGCTTCGCGCCGAGCTGGTGCAGACGATGGAACGCTTGGCCGCGCACGGTGGAGGCGCCTCGCAACGGGTGGAGCGACTGCTCGTCCTCCGCGAGCCGCCTGCCCTTGACGCAGGGGAGATCACCGACAAGGGCTACGTCAACCAGCGCGCCGTCCGTGAGCGCCGCGTGGACCTGGTCGCGCTCCTGTCGGCCGACCCGCCACCCCCGCAGGTCGTCGTCCGGGCCTGACGTGCGCGGGTCGACCCCTGACGTGCTACACGCCGGCGGCGTCCACGGATGCCAACCGTAGGATGGGCTCATGCTTGACGGTCACGTGCTGGTCGACGCGCACGTCCACGTGCCGCACCTCCGGAGCCTGGCTCCCGCCTGGGTGGACTGGGCGCGCCAGTTCGGCCGCCCCGGGATCCTGGAGGAGATCTGGACCCCCGACGGGACCCCGGACCCGGCGGCCCTCGACGGGTTGATGGCCGACGAGGGCGTCGACGTCGCCCTGCTGTTCTGCGAGTACAGCCCCAAGGCGACCGGTTATCAGCTCTTCGACGACCTGCTGCCGCTGGTCGAGTACAACCCCCGCCGGTTCCGGCCGGTCGCCAACGTGAACCCGCACCTGCACTTCCCCATCGCCCGGGAGCTCGAGCGCCAGCTCGACCTGGGCGCGGCGGCGCTGAAGATCCACCCGGTGCACGGCGGCTTCCGGGCCGACGACCCCGCCCTCTACCCGGCGTACTCGGTGCTGGTGGAGCGGCGCGTGCCGCTGGTCGTGCACTGCGGCACCAGCAGCTTCCCGGGATCGACGAACGCCTACGCCGACCCGCAACTGCTCGACGCCGTCCTGCGCGACTTCCCGGACCTGAACGTCGTCCTGGCCCACGGCGGTCGTGGCTGGTGGTACGACGCGGCGGCCTTCCTCGCGGTGTCCCGGCCCAACGTGTGGATCGAGCTGTCGGGCCTGCCGCCGAAGCGGCTGCCCGAGTACTACAGCCGCTTCGACCTGGGCCGGCTGGCCCGCAAGTGGATCTACGGCACCGACTGGCCCGGAGTCCCCGGGCAGGCCGCGAACGCGCGCGCCGTCGCCTCCCTCGGCCTGCCCGAGGACGTCGTCCCGCTGGTGTGGGGCGGCAACGCGCTCCGGGTGTACGCCGGCCTCGACCCGGCCTGACGGGTCAGGACCTC
>JAOPUS010000151.1 GCA_025963345.1 Blastococcus sp.
CGATACATACGCACACGGGCTACGGCTGAGGTGAGCGACCGCCATCCTCGCCAACCCGGTAGTCACCTACGCGTCCGCGTAAGCCTGCGACAGCCGTTCGACATGAGCGGGGCCTCCCGGGTGGCCAAGCTCGCAGGGTCGAGATCGCCCGTGGCGAGCCCTGCCGAGGCGACCATCGGACGTCGGGGACCCGCGGTCCGCGACTGCTCGACCGTCGTCCTCTGTGGCGCTGTCCTCGCGCCGCAGGGCCGATAGGGCCCTTCCGCGCGAGGGGTTGTGGTGAGGACCGTTGGCACCGGCGCGGTACGCCGCCACGGCAAGCGAAGACCCTGAGTCGCCGCCGCGAGTGATCGCGGCGGCGGGGAATGTCACGGACCCTGCCACCGAGTAGCCCCGTCCATTCGGGGGGCCGGTCGGCCCTCAACGGTCGAAGTGCCCGAATCCCTGCTGATTCGCGATTCTTCGAACACGTCCGCTATCGCGACATTCTGCTGACAACAGGCGCAAGGCCAGGCTGAAGGTGAAAGCGCTGTGCCCGGAAAAACGTTCTTATGGATAGGCTGCGGCGGCTGTTCCGGCGAGACCCAGGCAATTCTGGGGGTGGAGGGGCAGGTCTCGGATCTTGTCGACCTGATCGACATCGACGGTCTGCACGTTCTCTGGCATCCGTCCTTGGCCGACGTGGATCCGGCACCGAGCACGCCGCTCGGACAACGCCGTGACAGAGACTGGGGCTTGCGACCTCTGGGCTCAAAGCGATGGCCTCAGCCGACGACGACCAGCAGGTCTCCGCCCTCGACCCGGCGCTCTACGAGGAGTTCGCCCGGGCGCGCCCGGAGCGGGTGCGCGTGGTGCTGTTGCGGGACACGGCCGACGGTGCGGCGCGGGTGGAGCGGTTCGGCGAGGTCCCGATCGTCTACGGCCGGGACGGTGACGCCGTCGCCGCGGTGCTGCCGGCGGACTGAGCCCGGCCGAACAGCGCGGCCAGCGCCGCGTCGGAGCCGGCCAGGGCGGTCCGGTCGAAGGTGCTGCTGGTGACGACCAGCTCGGCGGCCCCGGTGCGGTCGAGCAGCTCGGCGAGCCGGCGCTCCACCTGGGCCGGGGTGCCGGCGATCGCCGCTGCGGCGGTCTGCTGGAGGTACTGCTGCTGGCGCGGGGTGCGGGCGGCGGCCCGGATGGCGGCCACCGGCTCCAGCGCCGGGAACGCCCCGGTGGTGCGGGCCTGGGCCATCGCCCACGCCTCGGGCAGCAGCAGGTCGGCGGCCTCCGCGGCGGTGTCGGCGACCAGCACGTCGAGGCTGATTGCCACCCGCGGCTCCGGCTGCTGCGCGGAGGGCCGAAAGGCACCCCGGTAGCCGGCCAGCGCCTCCAGCCCGGCCTCCGGGTCGGCGGCCACACCCAGCAGCGGGCCGCCGACGATCACCGGCAGCCCCAGCTCGGCCGCGACCTGCAGGCCGCGCCCCGTGGCCAGCACGTGCAGCGGGACCGCGCCGGCCGGCTGCGGGTGCACGGTGATCTCCGCCGTCCCGGTCAGGAACCCGCGCAGTTCGGCGAGGTCGGCGGCGAAGTCCCGGTCGGTCTCCCGCAGCGCCCGACGCACCGGCGGGGTGAAGCCGGGGGAGCGGCCCAGCCCCAGGTCGACCCGGCCGGGCGCGAAGGCGGACAGCGTGGCGAACTGCTCGGCGACCACGAGCGGCTGGTGGTGCGGCAGCATCACGCCGGCGGAGCCGAGCCGGATGGTCGTCGTCCGGCCGGCGATGGCGGCCAGCAGCACCGCGGGGGCAGCGCCGGCGATCCCGGGCACCCCGTGGTGCTCGGCGCCCCAGAACCGGTCGAACCCGAGCTGTTCGGCGCGGACCGCGCGCGCGACGGTGCCGCTGAGCGCCGCGGAGTCGGGTTCGCCGACCCGGGTGCGGGACCGGTCCAGCAGGGAGAGTTGCAGCTCCGCGTCGATCACGGCAGCTCCAGCGCCGTCCGGTCGGGGGCTGTTCCATCGGGCGACGTGGCGTTGCCCCTCGGTTCCTGGCGCGCTGCGTCGTCCCGACCCCGGGCGATCCTCTGTGCTGGCCAGCATCGGACGCGCCACGCCCACTGCGGCGCTCGGGTGGCGTCCATGGTGTCGCCGAAGACCTCCATGACGCGGAGCTCGGCACAGCGCTCCGCCCGGGCCTCCAGGCCGACCAGCCACCACGCGGCCATGGACCGTGCGGTGAGGGTCGCTCGTGCGCGCAACTCGAGGTGGCCGTACCGGGGCGTCCACCGTGAGTCCGCCGGCTGCTCCTCCCTGACGACGGCGCCCGGGCGCACCGGTCGCCGCTCCGACGGTGCTGCCCACCGGATCGGAGAAGACGCCTGACTGGACGCCCGAGACCCGCAGCGGCGGGTGGTGCTCCGGGCACCAGAGCGGGTGGTGCTCGGGCAGCTGCAGCCGCAGGCAGGAGTCCGAAATGTCGTACTCCTTGGCCGAGAGCTCCCTTGCGGCAGGTAGTGGGGGATCCAGACGGCGGTGTCCAGCACCGGGTCGTCGAAGTGGTCCTCGAAGGGGAGCGTCGCGGTCATGGCTCTCCGGTCCTCCAGGGCCGGTCGGTGCACGAGGCGTCGAAGCCCGGCCATCTGCTCGGTCCCGAGCGGCGGAGCAACGCCCGGCGCCCCGCAGGCCGGCATCGCGCCGTCCAGCCGGCAACTAGCCGCAACTCGGGCGACGGGGTCCCGCGGCACACCGGGCACGACGAGCCGCAGGCGATGTTGGCGCTCGTGACCACTCCCAACATGGCCTCTCGTTTCCGCGGGGCCAGGCGCCGAAGCCCTCGCCGAGGTCGCTGTCGAGGTCGATGGACGGGGTCACTGGTTCTCTCGGTCCGAGCCCCCGGTGGCCGGGTCGGCGTGCAGGTCGATCCGCGAGGTCTCCGGCGCCAGGAGGACGCACACCGTGGTGAGGACGAGGACCGCTACCACGTAGAAGGAGACGGCGAGGGAGGTGTCGTAGCGGTTGATGAGGGCCACCGAGATGATGGGAGCCAAGGCTCCGCCCAGGATTCCCGCCAGCTGGTAGCCCATGGAGGCGCCGGTGTAGCGGACCCTGGTCGGGAACATCTCGGCGATGAACGAAGCCTGCGGACCGTACATAGCGGCGTGGAAGAAGAGCGCGATCACCGTGGCGAGCGCGATCAGGGCGAACCGGCCGGTGTCCAACAGGGCGAAGAACACGAAGACCCAGATCGCGGCGCCGACCGCGCCGAAGAGGTAGACCGGTCGGCGTCCGAACCTGTCCGACAGCACGCCGAACCAAGGGATCAGGACCACCTGCACCGCGGCGGCGATCAGGACCGCGTTGAGCGCGTAAGTGCTCGGCAGACGCAGGTACGTCGCGACGTACGTCGTGATGAACAAGATGAAGGTGTAGAACGCAACGTCGACACCGACCCGAGCGCCGATCGCGAGCAGCACCCGCGACGGGTACCGACGCAGCACGTCGACGATCGGCGCCTTGACCTTGGCGTCGTGCTCCGCAACCTCGCGGAACAGTGGACTCTCGGCGATCGTCAGCCGAATCCACAGCCCCACGAGCACCAGGACGCCGCTGAGCACAAACGGAATCCGCCACCCCCAGTCGACGAAGGCCGACTCCGAGGTGACTGCCCTCGTCAGCGACAGCACGCCGTTGGCCAGCAGCAGCCCGATCGGCACCCCTACCTGCGGCCAGCTGGCGTTCAGCCCGCGCCGGTGCGCGGAGCCGGACTCGAGCGTCATCAGCACCGCTCCGCCCCACTCCCCGCCGAGGCCCAGGCCCTGAAGGAAACGCAGCGCCACCAGCAGGATCGGGGCCCACACGCCGATCGACGCATATGTGGGCAGCACGCCGATCAGAAAGGTGGCGACGCCCATGATCAGCAACGTCACCACGAGCACGTTCTTGCGGCCGAGCTTGTCGCCATAGTGGCCGAACACAACCCCGCCCAGCGGCCGTGCCACGAAACCAACCGCGTACGTCGTGAACGCGAGCAGGGTACCGACCAGCGGGTCGAAGCTAGGGAAGAAGACTTGGTTGAACACCAGGGCGGCGGCCGTGCCGTAAATGAAGAAGTCGTACCACTCCAGCGAGGTACCTACCAGACTGGCCGCGATGACGCGACGTACGGATGAGGCCTGGGCGGTGCCGGCGGTGGATGGCATCGGAGTCTCCCTCGTTTACTACCCCCGGTCGGAGCCGTTTCAGCACAGACCGGACCACGCCTCTGCGCAACAAGTGGCGATTGACGGCATCCTCATCGCGGTGGGGGCGAGGGCGACCTGATCAGCCAGGAGGTCACCGACAAGGTCGGGAAGGTGTGGGGCCCCGGGTCGGACACCACGAAGGACCCGGGGCCGTGAGAGGGCGAGCAGCGCAACATGTGGAAGCCCACTCAGCAGGAGGCGCTGTGGTTCCACGGAGGCAACCTGCACCAGTCGCGGCACGGCTCGCTCTACCTCGGCCTCCAGACCTCGGCCTCCAGCTCAAGGCGCGGTCCGACAGGATCGGTCGCGTACCCGCCCTGGCGGCGGCGCTGGGGACGGCCGCAGTCTCGATCGGGCGCCTGGTCGCCGCAGCGACGTCGGCCGTCGTGCTGGCGGCGTTCCTCGGTACCGGGCTCGCCTACGGCGCCGTGTCGGCGCTCGTGAGCGGCGCTGGCGCTCCTCCTCCTGACCCGCCGCGGTCCACGCGAAGGGGGCTAGTTGTCCCTGCGGACTCCGTGGGAAAGGCCGACGTCACGAATCGGCCGTCCGGGCAATACCGTGGTCGGGGGGGGTGGGGTGCCAGGCACGCAGCGCTTTCCCGTGACGGCGAATCGGGCGGCTGGACCGGCCGACGATGCCCCTGTCGAAGCAGCGTTGAGCACACTGCGCACGGGTGCGGACGTGACCGTGGCCGCCACTGCCGATGAGACCGAACTGGTCGAAGCGCTGGCCGATCTCCGAGATCGCCGGTTGATCGTCATCGGTGGAGACGGCTCGGTGCATGCCGCGGTCAACGCGCTCGACCGGGTGCGGCATCTGGATCCGCGTGACTCCGTGGGCGTCATTTCGCGTGGCACCGGCAATGATCTGGCCCGAGCCCTCGGGCTACCGCTGGGCGGTTGCCACGGCCGCTGTCGTGCTCGACGGCCATCCGCGCCCGCCGGACGTCCTGCGTGACGACGAGCCGGACTGATCGTCAACGTAGGGGTCGGGGCGCTGGCCACCGCCGAAGCCATGCGGTTCAAGAGCCGGCTCGGCACCGGGGCCTTCCCGCTCGGCGCGGCGGTCGCCGAGGTGACCAGCAGCCGTCGACTTCCGGGTGGAGGTCGACGGCGACGTCCTCGCCCACGACGAGGGCGGCTGGACGGCCGACGGGAGCACCGGTGTCCTCATGCTCGGGGTGTGCAACCGGCCCACGATCGCGGGCGGCACGCCCCTTGCCTCGGCGCGCTCCCCGACGACGTCTGGCCGACGTTGTCGTGTGTACGACTGCGGTCCGTTGGCCTGAGCTGCTTTCGAGGCGGCGCTGCTCGCCGGGTCCCACACCAACCGTCCCGACGTCCGGCTGGGCCGCGGCCGGCAGGCCACCTTCCGGGGACCCCCGACCGAGGTCAGCGCGGACGGGGAACTGTAGGTGGCGGTCGGATCCCGGATGTGGTCCGTGGAGCACCACGCCTGTCCATGCTCGTCCCACCGTGACAGCGTTGAGCTGTGGCTTTTCGAGGCGACGAACGGGAGGCACCGCGGTGCACGCCTGGGTGGTTGACGTCCCCGGACCGGTCGACGCCGGTCCGCTGCGGCGGGTGGAGCGAGACCTCCCCGAGCCCGGGCCGGGCCAGGTCCGGGTCCGCGTCACCTGCTGCGGGGTGTGCCGCACCGACCTGCACCTGGCGGAGGGCGACCTACCGCCGCGCAGGCCGGCCGTCATCCCGGGGCACGAGATCGTCGGGGTCGTCGACGCGCTGGGCGACGGGGTGTCCCGGTTCGCGGTGGGGGAGCGGATCGGCGTCGCCTGGCTCGGGCGCGCCGACGGCACCTGCCGCTATTGCCGGCGCGGCGACGAGAACCTCTGCACCAGCCCGCTGTTCACCGGCTGGGACCTCGACGGCGGCTACGCCGACGCCTGCCTGGCCGATGAGCGGTTCGCCTACCGGGTGTCCGACGCGCTGGACGACGCGCAGATGGCGCCGCTGCTGTGCGCCGGCATCATCGGCTACCGGGCGCTGCGCTGCGCCGACGTCCCGCCCGGGGGCCGCCTCGGCATCTACGGCTTCGGTGGCAGTGCGCACCTGACTGTGCAGGTCGCCCTCGCACAGGGCATGCGGGTGCACGTCTTCACCCGGGGGGAGCACAACCAGGCACTGGCTGCCGAGCTGGGCGCCGACTCAGTGGGCGGCGCGGCCGATCCCTCGCCCGAGCCGCTGGACGGTGCGATCCTGTTTGCCCCCGCCGGTGAGCTCGTGCCGGTCGCGCTGCGCGCACTGGACCGCGGCGCCACCCTGGCGGTGGCAGGCATCTGGCTGTCGGCGATTCCCGGCCTGGACTACGCCGCCGAACTGTTCGACGAGCGGCGGCTGCGCAGCGTCACGGCCAATACCCGCCGCGACGGCGAGGAGTTCCTCCGCCTGGCCGAGCGGCTCGGCGTCCGGGCGAGGACCGTCGCCTATCCGATGG
>JAOPUS010000226.1 GCA_025963345.1 Blastococcus sp.
CTCGCCACGACCGTCGGTGAGACGGCGGCGGACTTCCTGAGCGGCCTGGGCCTCGGCCTGAACGGCACGAGCGTGGTGATGACGGCGCTGTTCCTCGTCTGCCTCGTCGTGCAGTTCCGCACCCGTCAGTACGTGCCGGCGGTGTACTGGCTCACCGTCGTACTCATCAGCGTCGTGGGCACGCTGATCACCGACAACCTGACCGACAACCTGGGCATCCCCCTGGAGGTCAGCACCGCGGTCTTCACCGTGGCGCTGGCTCTCACCTTCGCCGCCTGGTACGCCAGCGAGCGGACCCTGTCGATCCACAGCGTCGTCACGTTCCGCCGCGAGGCGTTCTACTGGTTGGCGGTCCTCTTCACGTTCGCGCTGGGCACGGCCGCCGGAGACCTGGTCAGCGAGCGGTTCGGCGTCGGCTACTGGCCGACGGCGGCCATCGTGGCCCTGCTCATCGCCGCGGTCGCGGTCAGCCACCTGGTCTTCCGGGCCAACGCGGTGCTGACCTTCTGGATCGCCTACATCCTCACCCGCCCCCTCGGCGCCTCCCTGGGCGACGGGCTGTCCCAGCCGCGCGCCGACGGTGGCTTCGGCCTGGGCACGACGTGGACCAGCGTGCTGTTCCTCGTCACGATCGTCACCGTCGTCATCTACCTCGCCGTGACCAAGCGGGACCAGGCGGCGGTGCCGGAGGAGGAGGCGGCCGCGCTCGCCCGCTGAGCTCGCGCCGCCGCTGTGAGGGCGCTGAGCCGGTTCACCGCCGCGCTCAGCGTCCTCACAGTCCGTGAGGGGGAGGCTCGTGGTGAGTGACAGCCATCCGGGCTCTCGCTCCAGAGGAGGACGACGAATGAAGCTGCATCTGACTCGGCGATCGCTCGCGATCGTGGGCACCGTCGCGGTCCTGGCCGGTGGCGGCGCGACCGTCGCGGCCGCATCCGCGAGCACGCCGGCCACCGGCACCGCTGCGGACGAGCAGCAGGCCGACGGAGAGCACGCGGACGGTCAGGACGGCGGTGCCGGCAGCGACCAGGAGCAGCAGGACCCCACCTACACCGGCTCCGTGGCCGCCCCCGCCGAGCAGGCCGATGCCCAGGAAGGCTCCGCCGGCGACAGCCAGGAGCAGGCGGCCCTGCAGGCCCTCGCCACTGTCAGCGCGGCAGACGCCGAGAAGGCCGCACTGGCCGTCGTCCCCGGCACGGTTGCCGAGACCGATCTCGGTAACGAGAACGGATTCGTCGTCTACAGCGTCGAGGTCAACGGGGCCGACGGCACCGTGACCGAGGTGACGATCGACGCAGGCAACGCCTCGGTCCTCGCCCAGCAGGTCCAGGACTCCAGCGACCCGGCCGACGGCCCCGATCAGGCGGAGCAGCCGGGCGACCAGCAGGACTGACACTGCACGACCCCGGCGGCGGCGGTCAACGGACCGCCGCCGCCGGGCCCCGCACCCAGCCAACCCCCAGCCGACGCACGCACGGCTCCCAGCTCGAGAGGTCAGGCTGCCGAACGTGCTCGCCTCCGTCACCGCCCGCGTCCGGCCCGTCCCCCCGGCGGTGCTGTGGTTCGCCGCGTCGCTGCTCACCTGGGCGGCCCTGCTCGGCATGGTCCTGACGCGCGAGGGCCTGGCGGAGAACGACGGCCCGCTGCTCGGCTGGCTGGTGCAGCACCGCGGCCCCGGATGGACGGGCGCGATGGAGGCGGTGAGCAGCCCCGTCGCCGCCACCGTGGTTCCGGCGGCTGCGCTGACCGCCACGCTGGCCGTCGGCCTGGTGGCGCGCGTCTGGCGGCCGCTGGCCACCCTGGTGCTCGCGATGGGCGGGGCGGGCGCGACCGGTCTGCTCCTCAAGGAACTCGTGCGGCGCGCCCGGCCACCGGTCGCGACGATGCTCGGCGTCCCCGAGACCGGGTGGGCCTTCCCGTCCAACCACACGCTCCTCACCTCGGCCCTGGCGGGTGCGCTCGTCCTGATCGTCTGGCGCGCCACGCGGAGCGCCGTCACCCGGGCAGCGGCGCTGGCAGTCGGTGTCCTCGCCGCCCTGCTCATGGGCGTGAGCCGGCTCTACGTCGGCGACCACTGGCTCACCGACGTGCTCGCGTCCTACGCGGTGGCCGGCATCGTGCTCGCCGCGGTCGCCTGGGCGACAGCCCGACGCTGGCCGTGGGGGGACAGTTCGGTACCGGCCGCATTCCGGCGCCGGACCGGTACCAGCCCCGGCTGACCGACCGGCAACCGGTCAGGTCACCGCCGACGACGACGCGGGCGGAGGGGCCACAGCGGGCTCGCCCACCTCCCGGAACCGGCGGACGGCGGCGATCCCGCCGACCACGAGACCGGCGCCCAGCGCGAGCAGCAGCGCCACCGCCACCCGGCCGGCTGCCTGCGGCCCGTTGGACAGCACGTTCGCCGACCACAGCACGTCGACGTCGGGCAGCCCCTGCACCAGGAGCAGCCACCCGAGGACGACGGCGAGCAGGCCGGTCATCGCACCGCGCCCGCGGCGGGCGGCCCGGAAGCCGATGCCGGCCACGGCCACGGCCGTGAGCGCCGGCAGCAGCGCGGCGAGGACCGCACCGGTGTGCGACGAGACGCTGACCGCCGGCACCGGCGTCGCTCCCGCGTGCCAGAGCGCCGCGGCCGCACCGATGAGCAGCAGCGCCCCCAGCGGGCGGGCGGTG